>CADBMH010000039.1 GCA_902795705.1 uncultured Lachnospiraceae bacterium
ACATTGATAAATACCAGAATACTCTCTGCAAGTCCGGCAAAAAAGAGTACCATCAGAAGAATTTTGGTTCTTTTCTTTGCTTTTTCAAGTATATCCGGATATGTGTTCTCTCCTGCCTGCTCATTCTGCCTTAAAATGGTCTTACAGAACGGACAGACTGCTGTATCATCTAAAATTTCAACTTTACAATGGTTACAATACATTTCATTTCCTCACAAACCTGTTTTTTACTATTCTCCCCAAAGTCCATTTGTCTCTATCTTCACCGGAATACCGTCCTCCGACAGCTTTTTAAAAAAAGCCTGCTGCACGGAAGGATTTTTCAAAACCGAAGTAAATGTAATCGTAAGCTCGTCCCCGTAAGAACAGATCGCAGCCTTCAGATTCTGTCCCGCAGACACAGAAAGCATTGCCTGAAATCTTTTAATATAAGGCCGGTATTCATCCTTGACTTCTACTCTTGAAATATTCGTGAGCGTTGTCGTAGTTGCTTTTGCACTGTTCTGATATACATACCGCATGGCAAAACGCTTTAAAAATAAAGGAACTGCGCGCAGAATGTAATTTTTTTGATTGGAGACATTGTAGGCAAACAATTTTTCCAGAGAGTCTTTATCCTTCTGCTTCTTTAAGGAATCCGTCACCTGCTTAAGCGTCTCTTCAAACGGTTCATTATCTTCCTTCGGAAGATACGCCGCACTGATCATCACAAAAAAATTTCTCGCCGTCATGGAGGGAAAATATGAACGCAGATTCACCGGTACACAGACTACAACCGGTTCCTTCGATTTCATTCCATGCAATGTTACCTGATATATGCTGTAGGCAAAAACCGCAGTCAGATAATCATTAATGCTCACATGCAGCTCCCTGCATTTTTCCTTGAGCTGCGAGACAGAAAGATAGCCATGCATGACACCAAGTCCACGATACAGAAACTTTTCTCCTGTCATATGTACCGCTTTCACGGACCGGTATCCTTTTTTCTCTTTTTTACGGTAATATTTTAAATATGCGTCCTCTTGATTTAAAGAAGTATCCTCTGATAAAAATTCATCTTTTTTTTCCTGTAAAGCAGGAACTACCAGCCGCAGATACTCATAGGTCAGTTCTCTTAAAAAATTAATCCCGCCCATGCCGTCTGCCAACACATGAAAGATTTCCAGATTGATCCTGCACTTATAATAGGTCACCCGGAATAAAAAATTATTATTTTTTCTCGGAGCAATATAACGGCACGGAAAATCATCTTCTTCACAAACCACAGGCGCTCCGTTTTCATTTGTCTCAAAGTAATACCAAAAAACACCGGTACGCATCCGGACATTCATATAATCAAACCACGGCAGAATATGCTGCAATGCTTCCTCCAGCTTTTCAGGAATCACCTCTTCTGTTAAAACCACAGAAAGACGGTAAACATTGCTCATGCTTTCCGATGCGATTACAGGAAACAGATTTGCCGTATTATCTAATTTTTCCCACTCTAATTCTCTTTTCGCTTTTCGTTCTTTCATACGCTCTCCGAAAAAATACTATATTTCTAATCACTGAAATCATGATCAATATTGATATCAAATGCATAGTCCGGATATTTTAATGAAATCTGCTTTTTAACCTCTTCACATACTCCCACTGCAGAAGGGGCACTGTAGGAAATCACCAGATCAAAGCTCACTCGTTTTTCTTTTTCATCAAAATAGAATCCATGCATCTGTAAAACATATTCCTGTGTCTTTAAAAGCTCCTGCAGATTGTTTCGAATCCGGATCGCCGTTTCATTGGTCACATTGGTCGCATAGATTCCAATCGTCAAAATAATCCCGAACTCCATATACACATCTGCGGAGATTTCTCTCGTCAGACGATAGATTTCATCCGCATTCATCGTCTCATCCACCTCAATATGCACGGAACCGATCGAACGCGAAGGTCCGTAATCATGCAGCACCAAGTCATATGTCCCGTTTACTCCCGGATACCCGCTGATTTTTTGTTTTAATTGAACAGAAAATTCACTGTCTGTCCTGTCCCCGATAATGCTGCTCAAGGTCTCCATCAGGATTTCAAAGCCTGCTTTCAGGATAAAAATCGAAAGCACGATGCCTAAGATTCCCTCTAAGCTGATATTTGCCAGTCTTGTAATCAGCGCTGCCACAAAGGTGGACAAAGATAAAATAGAATCCATGAACGCATCCGTTCCTGATGCGATCAAAGACTGGGACTGCACCTTCTCCCCCATTTTCTTCGTATAGCTTCCAAAGAAAAATTTCACAACTACAGCAACCCCGATGATCAGAAGTGAAACATTCGAATAGGTAACCGTTTCCGGATGAATCACCTTTTCTACCGACTCCTTAAAGGATGTCACACCTGCCATCAGAACAATCACCGCTACAATGACAGAACTGATATATTCGATCCTTCCATAGCCATATGGATGCTTCTTATCCGGTGCCTTATTTGACAGCTTCGTACCAACGATCGTAATCACCTGAGAAAACGCATCGCTTAAATTGTTGACCGCATCTAAGATGATTGCGATGGAATTTGCCATAAGACCGACAACCGCCTTAAACCCCACTAAGATCAGATTCATGACAATCCCCTGTATACTTACCTTAACGATTGTCTGTTCCCTGCTTCTCTCCGTATCCATGCCTTCTCCCTTCGAACTGTTTGTAAGCTTACCGAAAATCCCGTCCCTTTGAACCGGACATTCTATGGTAACATTTTAGACATATTCCCTATGGATGTCAAGAAAAGGGAATTTATTTTTCTTTTAAATATACTCATAATTCAAATCCCCGCACGGGCGGGGAAAACCTGTCCTAGAAAATGGACAGGAAGAATACTATAGGATCACCCCCGCACGGGCGGGGAAAACAGTGTAGCATAAAAACAGAGAGTTTGGATGATAGGATCACCCCCGCACGGGCGGGGAAAACCTAGACCAGTAAGCCAGATTGATATGCATGAAAGGATCACCCCCGCACGGGCGGGGAAAACTTTCTAACAAGAGGATGGATGGGAACTAATCTAGGATCACCCCCGCACGGGCGGGGAAAACACTAAAAAGATCCCATTAGTTAAATATTTTAAATTGTGCATTGCTAATTTTCATTTAGTTTTGAAAGTACATCATAAAGCAAGTGACAATCACTAAGTGCCCTATGCTGCTCTACTATCTTTATATCAAGATATCCGGCTACAGTTGCCAATTTATAATCCTCGAATCCTCTCAGCCTTCTTCGAACGAAAGCTAATGCATCCACAATATGATTCTCCATCATGGAAATCCGATATTTCCTATACGCATTTTCAAGAAAAGCACAATCAAACGATGCATTATATATAACCACATTCATATCAGAAACAAACTCCGACATATCATGTATCGCTTTCTGAAAACTCACTCCTTTTTCTTGAAGCATTTCATCAGTAATTCCTGTAAGCTTTACAATATCCTTTGGCAATAGTTCATTAATATTTACGAATACCTGAAACTCATCCTCTGCTTTTCCATTTATTAC
>CADBMH010000040.1 GCA_902795705.1 uncultured Lachnospiraceae bacterium
CCGCCTATGCTGCATCGGGTGTCATCCTTTTCCTGTTTCTCTGGGGGATCATGCTCGCACCGGGACTCACCGCTATAAATACTACTTTTAGAAAACAGCTTTCCCTCTTTGGTATCGGCACCATAAAACAGAATTTTGCGAAAAGCATTTCCTGTCTCACGGGAATGCTTCTGTCCCTTTTTTTGTTCCTGATTTTGTTTGCCCTGCTGCAGCTCAAGCTTGCTTTACCCTTAGATGATACTATATTATCCACACCGGCCGGATATCCTCTTTTTCTGCTTGCCATGCTTCCTATCCTGCTATGTGCTTCCTGTTACACCCTGCTTCTCTGCGAGTTTTCCGGAGATTCTCTGAGCAGTATATTGTTATGCTTTTTTTCTGTCATCTTTATGGGACTTTTCTCCGGCTGCTTTTATCCTCTCACATATCTTCCGGATGGTATAAGAAAGCTTTCCGCGTTTTTACCGACCTTACACGCAAAATCCTATTTTTTGTCTGTTTTATATGGGCATTTTCCCCGAAAAGATTTTTTACTCCTTATGACCGATGGCTGTCTCTTTTTCCTTTTAGCTGCAATACCGGGGATTGTCACCTTACCTAAAAAAAGAGAGCTTTATCAAAAACCGGTTCCACTGCAGGCACATCGGAATATCCTTTCTGCTTTTCCTCTTGGCTTTTTTCTTTGGACCAAGCGCCTGTTTCGCCGTCCGATTTTTGTCATTACATTATTATTTATTCCGTTTTTTGCTTTCTTTGTCGCACACTCAGAGAATTCGAAGGATGCAATGTTAAAAGTTGCTGTCTATACAGAAGGAAAATCAAATTCTTCCCTTACAAAAAAGATCTTGCAGGAATTATTTACGCTCTCCGGAAAGACAGTGCGATTCTACTCCTGCGAACAGAAAAAAGATTTAATGGAAGATGTAAAAACGCAAAAGGCGATTGCCGGTTATATTTTCCCCGAAAATCTCGAACAAAGGCTGGAAGAATATCAACAGAAGAAAAAACCGTTTCTTCAAGTCTATCGTGACGAAGAAACAGTCAGCAGTTTCATTTTAGATGAGATTATACTAAGCGAATTATATGGGACACATGCATTTTCCGTAATGGAAAAATTTATCCGGAACAAAAAAACTCCTGTGGATACAGAATATCTAAAGGCGCATTACGAAGCATACCGTTCTCATAAATCCTTGTTTGAATTTTCCTATGCTGACGGAAAAAAAGATACACATCTGAATCATGAACAATTTTCCGTTCTGTTACTGCAGCTGCGTGGAATCAATGCAATCATAATCTTACTTACCTGTATCGCAGGCGTATTTTTATGGTATGAAGACAGGGAACAAACATTTTACATGGTTTCCGGTCGAAAAAAGAAGTATTTCAGTGATATTTTCTCCATCCTTGTACCTGGATTTTTCGCAGGGATTCTGGGGTATCTGTCAATGTACCTTTCCGGTATTACAGAAGCCCCCCTGACAGAAGCTTTGGCACTAATTGGCTATCTTTTTGCAGCATCCTGCTTCACCTGTCTCCTCAGAACAGTACTTCCGACAAAAGAACTCTATCTCGCTGCCATACCCTTTGTGATCACAGGCTCTTTTCTGCTATGCCCGGTTCTTGTTGATCTCAGCCTCGTCTCACCTCTTGTCAAAAAGCTTCAAGGCATCCTTCCCATTACGCACTATCTCTTTGCCATTCATGACAAAAAAAGTCTGCTGCTTCTATTTCTCTACGGCGGAATCTGCCTGTTGTCCACAAGCTTCCTCCGTTTCTTCTTCAAAAAGGATTTCCAATAATTTGAGCCCTTTTGCAGGAGCTGTCGGTCCTGCGGCATCTCTGCTTTTTGCCATCAATATTTTTTCTAAATCCTCCGGCCTTAATCTTCCCTTCCCCACCTCTAAAAGCGTTCCGACAATAATCCGTACCATATTATAGAGAAAGCCGTTTCCCGTAATCCGAAACTTCAGACATTCTCCCTGCTTTTCAAATCCTGCGGCATATATCGTCCTCACCGTTGTCTGAACCTGTGCTCCCACGGAACAAAAGGACGCAAAATCATGCTCTCCGACTAAATATTCGGCAGCCTTGTTCATCTGTTCCAAATCAAGGATACCATAAAAAAGAATTGCGTAGTTCCGATATTCCGGAAGTGGAAAAGTCCGGTTTAAAATCGTATATTCATATGTCTTTCTTGATGCACAATGCCTCGGATGAAAGCTCCGCTTTACTTCCTTTGAGCTCTGTATCACGATATCTTCCGGCAGGATTCTGTTTAATGCATAGGAAAATTTCTCTGCAGGAATCCGGGAATGTGTATCAAAAACAGCTGCATTTCCCAGGGCATGCACTCCTGCATCGGTTCTGCTTGCTCCGATTACCTGGTTCTTTTCACCTGTCAGCACAAAAATAGCCTCATTCAGCTTTTCTTCAATCGTTACTGCATTTGGCTGAAGCTGCCATCCATGATAATTCGTCCCATCATAAGAAACGATCAGCAATATCCTTCTTTTTCTGTTATTCTCCTGCATATCTTCCTCCATGCCGAAGCCTTTCCCAAAACACTAGTACGGAATGTATCTTTTTACAAAATAAAGCAAAAGCAAATATAAAAGGAGCACAAAAAACGCAGCGCTGTCCCTTCCGGTATAGTGTAACGGATGAAGCTTCGTTCTTCCGGCCCCGCCGTGATAACATCTCGCATCCATTGCATCTGCCAAATCCCCCGCTCTATGCACCGCAGACACAAAAAGAGGAATAAAAATCGGAAACATATTCTTTATTCTTCTTAGGACAGAACCCGTCTCAAAATCAGCGCCTCTTGCCGTCTGTGCTTTCATGATCCGCCCGGTCTCCTCAATCAAAATAGGGATAAATCGAAGTGCAATCGACATCATCATTGCAATTTCATGTACCGGAACATGTACTTTCTTTAATGGGGAAAATAAATGCTCCAGCCCGTCCGTCAACTGGTTCGGTGTTGTTGTAAGTGTCAGAACGGAGGCTCCAATGATCAATAGAATTAAGCGCAGAGAAATGACAATCATCCTTTTCAGTCCCTCCCATGTAACCACGACAAAACCAAGCCGGACGATAACCGTTCCCTCTGTCCAGAATAAATTTAATACCGAAGTTAAAATAAGCATCACAAACACCGGTTTTAGTCCCTTGACCGTATAAGAAAAGGGAACACGGGACAATAGGAGAACAAAAGCAAAAAAAGGAATCGCAGCCAGGTACCCTGCAAAGCTCTGAAATGTAAAAAGTGATATCATATAGCATAAGGTCCCCACAATCTTTACCCGCGGATCTAACCTGTGTATGACAGATTCTGTCCGGTAATATTGTCCAATCGTAATATCACGAATCATATACTTCCTCCGCTTCGTCTTGTCACAGCCTCATAAATTGCTTCCACAGTCTCCCCATATTTAATCGGCATTCCCTTGATATCCCAGCCATGCTTTTTCAAACTGTTAACCAGAGAAACACTCTGAGGCACTCCCAATCCGATCTGTTCTAATTCCTTTTGATAGCTGAAAATCTGTTCCGACCTGCCATCTAAAACAATTCTGCCTTCGTTCATCACTAAAACCCTCTTTGCATATTCCGCAACATCCTCCATACTATGTGAAACAAACAAGATTGTTATCTTTTTCTCCTCATGCAGACTTTTTAACAGTTCCATAATTTCCCGCTTTCCGGCAGGATCCAACCCTGCGGCCGGTTCATCTAAAATCAAAAATTCCGGCTGCATTGCTAAAACCCCGGCTATTGCTACTCTCCTTTTCTGACCTCCTGACAGGGAAAGCGGCGAAGCATCCAAAAGTTCATCTCCAATCCCGACCTTTTTTAAAGCTTCAAAGGAATACAATTCGATATCCAAATCCCGAAATCCCATATTTTTAGGGCCAAACTGCACATCCCGGATCACAGTTTCCTCAAAAAGCTGATATTCCGGATATTGAAATACCAGTCCCACCTTTCCGCGAAGCTCTCTTTTCGAAAATGAGGGTTCCGAAATGTCCGTCCCCTGATAGTACACCGTTCCGGAGGATGGTGCCTCCAGACCGTTCAAAAGCTGTACAAAGGTTGACTTTCCTGAGCCGGTGTGTCCGACAAGAGCAATCATCTCATTTTCTTTTATCTCTACAGAAACATCAATAAGTGCCTGCTTTTCATCCGGTGTATTTTCTCCGTAAATGTAGTTTACATGATCCAATAAAATTGACATTATACTCCTCCATGCGAAACACCTATACCATTTAACTCCTCTTCCAATTCCTGCATACTAAGGACATCCGTGCGAACAGAAAGTCCTTTCAGCTTCAGTCCCCATGCAATACGCGCCGCATCCGGAAGTGTTAGTCCACACTCCTCCAACAATTCCTTTCTTGAAAAGACCTGCCTCGGCGTTCCGGAGAGAACCACCTCTCCCTGTTTCATCACAAAGATCTGATCTGCCTCTATAACCTCTTCCATAAAATGTGTAATCAAAATGACCGTAATATGTTCCTCGCGGTTTAACTCCAAAACCGCTTGTAAGACCTGTTTTCTCCCGACGGGATCTAACATTGCGGTTGCTTCATCGAGAATAATACATTTCGAACGCATTGCTAAAATCCCCGCGATAGCCGCACGCTGCTTCTGCCCTCCTGACAGACGATTGGGAGATTTTTTCCTCTCCTCAAATAAATCTACTGCCTTTAAGCTGTCATGTACTCTTTTCTCCAGCTTTTCTGTCGGCACTCCCAGATTCTCCGGCCCAAACGCAACATCCTCCTCCACAACATTTGCCACAATCTGATTGTCCGGATTTTGGAATACCATTCCCGCGGTTTTTCGAATATCCAAAAGCTTTTCTCGATCCTCCGTATTTTTCCCGTCAATCAAAACAGTTCCCTCGGTCGGCATAAGTAACGCATTCAAATGCTTGGCAAGTGTAGATTTGCCTGAACCATTTGCTCCCAGTACCGCTACAAATGCTCCCGGCTCAATCTCCAAATTCACCGAATCGACCGCCCGCACAATTTCGGCAACATTTCCTTCACTATCTCTTCTTGCATATTCATGCACTAAATTTTTAATCTCGACTATTTTTTTCATCAGCCTCTCCATTGCTAAAAAAGGGACTGAATACCCTGGTACATCATAAATTAATTCTTTTTATGTTAAATTTATGATGTATTTGTATCCAATCCCTGATCTGTAATCTGAGCTTTTTTAAACCAACTCAATGAGTACCTGCATTGCAGCATCACCCTTGCGAGGTCCGATCTTTACGATACGCGTATATCCACCGTTTCCATTGCGTTCGGCATACTTTGGTCCGATTTCATCCAAAACCTTTGCTGCAACATCAATCCTTTTTGTACCCTTTTTCCGTCCCTTAACTTCTTTCGGAACATCTGTAAGTGTATAGAGTACTTTATTCATCTGTCTTCTTGCATGAAGTCTGGAAGGCTGATCCTTTCTAATCTCCTTCTCCACTTCATCATACACAGTCTGCTTCTTTCCGTCTACAACTTCCTTTACCCTTTTTCCGTCTTTATCCTTGCGGGCAACCTTCGTCGTCACGGTTACCGTATCATAATTATTACATTCCTTGATACCTAAAGCAATGATTTTTTCGGCAATTTTACGGATTTCCTTTGCCTTCGCCTCTGTCGTAACAATCCTGCCATGATATAACAGATTTGTCACCTGATTGCGAAGTAATGCCTTTCTCTGACTGGAAGTTCTTCCAAGTTTTCTGTATCCTGCCATGGTTCCATTACCTCCTAATTATTCATCTCCCAAGTTGAGTGAAAGACCTAATTCCTTCAACTTAGCTAATACCTCATCTAAAGATTTGCGACCAAGATTTCTTACCTTCATCATATCTTCCGATGTCTTGTTACACAGTTCTTCGACTGTATTGATTCCTGCACGTTTCAAACAGTTATAGGAACGCACGGAAAGCTCTAACTCATCAATGTTCATTTCAAGGACCTTATCCTTGCTGTCATCAACATTTTCAGCGATTACCTGAATGCCTGCTGCCTTCTCTGACAAATTAATAAATGATTTTAAATGATCACTAAGTACCTTTGCTGCCAGACTGATCGCATCACTTGGCTCAATCGTCCCGTTCGTATACACCTCAACTGTAAGCTTATCAAAGTCCGTGATCTGACCTACACGAGTATTTTCCACCTTGATATTAACTCTTTCAACCGGTGTGAAAATGGAATCGATTGCAATCACATTGATCGGCAGATCTTCTCTTTTATTTTTTTCGGAGCTGACATAACCACGTCCGTTCGCAATCGTCAACTCGATGTACAACCTGCAATCTGCGCCGCCTCCCAGTGTAGCGATCACCTGATCCGGATTCATGATTTCAATATCTGAATCCACCTGAATATCCGCTGCCGTTACCACACCCTCACCGGATGCCTCAATATAAGCAGTCTTGATATCGTCATCTTCACTGTTATTTTTGATTGCCAGACTCTTAATGTTCATGATGATCTCTGTCACATCTTCCTTAACACCTGCGATAGAAGAAAATTCATGAACCACACCATCAATTTTAATATGGCTTACAGCAGTACCCGGTAGTGAGGAGAGCATGATTCTTCTGAGGGAATTTCCCAGAGTTGTACCATATCCTCTTTCCAGAGGCTCCACTACAAAACGTCCATATCTCTTGTCTTCTGAAATCTCTGCTATTTCAATATTAGGTTCTTTAAAATCAAGCACTCTTTGCCCCTCCTTTTGGGTGTTATATGCTTTATCCGATTATTTAGAATACAACTCGACGATAAGCACTTCATTTACAGGAACGTCAATCTGATCTCTGGTCGGAATTTCTTTCACCGTACCGGAAAGGTTCTCATGGTCAGCATCTAACCAGTCAGGAACTAATCTTCCGTCTGTAACCTCAAGGATATCCTTATATCTCTGTTTCCCTTTGTGCTTCTCTTTGATTTCAATCGTATCGCCCGGCTTCACCTGATAAGAAGGAATGCTTACACATTTTCCATTGACAAGTACATGCTTATGGGTAACGATCTGTCTTGTTTCTTTTCTTGTACGACCATATCCCATACGGAAAAGTACATTATCCAGTCTTAATTCCAAAAGAATCATCAGATTCTCACCGGTAGTACCGTATTTTAATTTCTGAGCCTTTGCGAAATTATTTCTGAAAGGTTTTTCCAAAACACCATAGATGAATTTTGCTTTCTGCTTCTCCTTTAACTGAAGACCATACTCGCTCTGCTTTCTGCCAGCTCTCGGTGTTCTTGTTGATTTCTTGTCTATTCCAAGGAATGTAGGATCCAATCCAAGCGTCCTGCATCTCTTTAATACCGGCGTCATATCTCTAGCCATTTCAAATCCTCCTGTTTATACTATAAAAATTGTCTCTTACTAACCTGTGAAAAACGCTGCCTTTGCTCTTTCCTAAACACGACGACGTTTCGGCGGGCGGCATCCATTATGAGGTACCGGTGTCACATCACGGATACTTGTTACATCGATGCCAGATGCCTGTAATGCACGGATTGCTGCCTCACGACCGGAACCCGGTCCCTTTACCATAACATCTACTGATGTAAGACCATGCGGCAGAGCTGCTTTTGCTGCTGTCTCTGCTGCCATCTGTGCTGCATACGGAGTAGACTTCTTAGAACCTCTGAAGCCAAGTCCTCCTGCACTTGCCCATGAAACGGCATTTCCCTGTGCGTCAGTAAGCGTTACAATCGTATTATTAAAGGAAGACTGAATATGTGCCTGTCCATGTCCGACATTCTTCTTGACACGCTTCTTGCCTGCCTTTTTTGCTACCTGTTTAGCCATTGTCAAATCCTCCTAACTATTTCTTCTTATTTGCTACAGTACGCTTCGGTCCCTTACGGGTTCTTGCATTTGTCTTCGTCTTCTGTCCACGGACCGGAAGTCCTTTTCTGTGACGAATCCCTCTGTAACATCCGATTTCCTGAAGTCTCTTAATGTTTAAAGCAACCTCCCTGCGAAGATCACCCTCTACCATCTGCGTCTTGTCGATCACATCACGGATACGGGCAACCTCTTCGTCTGTAAGATCCTTTACACGCGTATCAGGATTGACTTTAGCTTCTGCCAAAATGCGGTTTGAGCTGACTCTTCCGATACCATAAATATAGGTAAGACCAATCTCAACACGCTTCTCTCTTGGTAAATCTACACCACTTATACGAGCCATGTGTACTTTACACCTCCATTATTTTCTTGATATTAAAAGTTTCTTTGATGTTTTCAAAAATGACAAAGCCATTCTTTAAAGAATCATATTTCCATTTCTATAATGAAATCAATACAAAAATAGCAAAATCATTTTTATAACACAAAAGTCGCAGACTTTTATGTTGCAGCCGCTTTAAATTGTAATCTTATAATACAGATCACATTTTCTTCTACAATAAATATAGAACCAATCACTGCCTGCGAAATGACAGCCGATCTGTACCGCAGTCATCAATCTGCCCCAGAAGCTTCCGGTTTCGGAGACGAAATGTCTCTCCTTTCATCCAAAAACCTCTTTTGATAAGACCGACCGAAGATCAAATGACAAATCTTCCGGTCGAAATGGTTCATCACGCCACCTACAATATCATAGTGCTCATGCACTACAACGAACAGAAAGCAAGTTCTATCAGAAATTTACACTACCGGTCATAGATAGTGTAATCTTAATCAGCCCTGTCTCTGTTTGTGTCTGGGATTTTCGCAGATAATTCTTATGCGTCCCTTTCTTTTGATGACCTTACATTTTTCGCAAATCGGTTTTACTGAAGATCTAACTTTCACAGCAATAACCTCCTTTCAATAA
>CADBMH010000041.1 GCA_902795705.1 uncultured Lachnospiraceae bacterium
AATATATCTTTTATAGAAAATATTAAAACCATTTTTTTTCATAAATTTGGATATTTATTAGAAGCACCACAAATGGTTTTGCCTGTGGGCTGGGGTAATAGTGGAACATACACGATGATTCTTAGAGCAATAGCTCATAGACACAGGACTTTAACAGATATCGCTGGATATCTTAATGAACCGACTACATCGATATCTCCTTATATCACGAGAATGATTAATGCGCGCATATTAGAAAAGAAAGAGATGTTTAAAGGAAATCAAAAAACTCGATACTATAAAATCTCTGATCGAATGTTAGATTTTTATTATGGTGCAGTATATAACGATTTAGAAGACATCAAGCAAGGAAAGGGTGATAGTGTTTTTGAAAAAAACAAAGAAAGAATAGTTTCATTTATATCACACGGTTTCGAAGATGTTGTAATTGATTACATGAATGAGCTAAATAAGGAAGGCAAACTACCAGACACATATAAAGAGTTTAGAAAATATGAAGTGCCTAATTCTAAACTAAATAGGTCTGTAGAGATAGATGGAATCGCAGAGTCTATCACAGATAAGAAGGGGCTAATCGTAATTGAAGATAAATTTAGAGAAAAAGATATATCAATAAATGTGTTAAATCATTTAAAAGAAAGCGTAAGTATCTTTGAAGTTTATAGTAATATACATTATTATTTATTTTCCAAAAAGGGATTTACAAAAGATTTACTAAAACTTAAAGATAAGAATGTGCATTTAATTGATATAAATAAAATGATTCATGGATAGTTAATGAATGAAAATGCAGACAAAAGTAAGCGTCAAATAACGGCCCCCTTGACACTTGCTGTATTTTAGTATTTATTCCCACCGCGATTGATAATCAGTTTGGTTGGTAAATGAAAACACCAATGATTTGATGTGTTTGTATCATTTCATTGGTGTTTTTAAATTTGATGGTAATTCTTTACTATAGGGAAGTAACTTCTTCAGCGCTTCTTTGTCTTGGATATCTATTGTTCTCATTTCTTCTAAAATGTATGTTAGATATTCATATGGTTTCAGTTTATTTGCTTTTGCGGTTTCTATGATGCTATAAAGAATTGCACTAGACTTCGCTCCTTTTGCAGTACTGGCAAATAGCCAATTCTTTCTTCCTATCACAAATGGTTTTATACTTCTTTCAGCTAAATTATTTGTTATCTCTAATCTTCCGTCTGCTATATAGTTGGTTAAATATTCCCAATTATTTCTTAGATAGTCAATCGCTTTGCCATTTTTTCCATAGGGGAGAAATGAGGATTGATTATTATCTATATATTCTTTTATCTCTTCTAGCTTTTTCTTTGCCTCTATTTGTCTTCTTTCATATATCTCTTTGTGCGTTAGGCCTTCTTTTTGGTATTGCTTCTCGTATTTAAATAGATCCTCAATCATTTGAAAAACTTCCAGTATCTTTGCATATGCTGGATGTTTTTTTAAAAATTCCTGTTTATTCGATACCTTTTGGTACTCTTTATGGATTGGAGTATCTACTAGTGCTTCATATACATATCGTCGACCATGTGCCCAACAGCCTACCACTATTACTCCCGGTATCTTTCGATATGTTTGATATCCATCGCATTCAAGATAGCCATGATAACCTTTATACAATTCTTTACAGTAATCTTCATCCCTAGAAGCGTTATAACTGTATAGACGTATCTGTTCCTTCTCTGTAGGCGAGTTACCCCTAAACCACATATAGCTTTTCTGCCTATCTTTCTCCTCTAGACAATTTACAGTAGTCTCATCGCCATAGAGAATATCATAGGTCAATAGTTTTTCTTCCATCAAGTTATACAAAGGCTTCATATATACCTCAGATACCTTAAGTAACCAATCACTCATATTCTGACGGGATATCGGTATTCCTTGGCGTTTATATTCCTGTTCCTGTCTATATAGTGGTATAGCTTGCACAAACTTGGATGTAATAATATGCGCAGCTAAAGAAGGTGATAGTAGTGATTTATCAATTAGCTTTGGATAATTCTCTCCACTATATACAACCATTGTATCTTCTTCACTGCATCTCTTACATGTGTATTGATGAATGATATGTCTTTCTACTACATATCTTCCTGGTACATAACGTAATACATCTTTAATGGTTGGTTTTAATTCGGTTAATTTATTTCCGCAAGTAGGGCAATGTTTATCCTCTATATCATGATCGTATGTTTCTACGGGTAACTTACTGTAGTCGTTTTTCTTTTTCTTTTTTCGTGTATGTTCTGCTATTGTGATAGTTTCTTCTTCGTTTATTTTTTCTTCACTGATATATTCAGCCTCATCAAAAAGAGAAAGTTGTTCGCTAAAAACAGCTTCGCTTTTCTTACCATAGCGATTGCGATTAGCCGAATGAATCTGCTCAACTAAAGAATCATACATTGTCTGTAATTCATTTAATTGGCTTCTTACTTCTTCTAGTTCTTTACTTAACTTTCTCTCTAATTCTGTCATTATTTATTTCTTTCTACTATCTTTTTCCATCATTTCTCTTAATGCCGCTTTTATCGTTCCTTGTTTTGAATCTTGTTTTTCTAACCATTCTATGAGATCGCTATCCGTTATTTTATTAAACTTTAGTGCATAGCGTTTAGCTGTTTTTTGATCGTATTTTTGTTGCGCTTCATATTGAGCTTTTGTGATTGCCATTCTAATTCCTCCATATAGGTATATACCTATATTACTATATATTCTTTCCTTAGTCAATACTATTTTGAAATAACTTTAAAAAAAGATGATCAATTTTGACCATCTCTTTACACAAATTCTCTTTTCACTTCTTTGAACACTCTTTTCTGCTCTATATGTAATCCCTGTAATAGCCACTCCATCTGTTTGTATTCTACCTTCATACATTTATCATCTTCTTTCGGCCATTTGAATGTTCCTTTTTCTAATCGCTTATACATAAGCCAGAATCCATTCAAATCCCAATACAATATCTTTAACTTATTGTGTTGGCGATTACAGAAGCAGTACATCCTACTATCCATTGGATTTCTTTCATAATGATCTTGTACAATACGTGCATAACCATCTATTCCCATTCTTAAATCTGTTGAACCACATACAACATATATTCCTTTTGGCTCTGGTATCATACTTCCCTTAGCACCTGTAATACCTTTTTTAGTGTCCCCATATTATGAATACTTATTTGGTAGCCATTAATACTTAGGTCTATTTTGTCTTCTACTTCTACAGGTATGATTTGTACAGGTTTTAACGATGGTGTACGTGGATTCTTTTTATACCTTGGATCCTGATATAGCTTTCTTTTAAATATGTGGTAATCTATTCCGTTCTCTAATGCATAATGTTTTATCTTCATATTTGATGATAAAAACCTTGTGACATGTTCTTCCATTGTGATCTCTACCTTTGTATCGTGAATAACAGCTTTACTTTCTACTTCTTCCATTTCATATTCCTCCTGCATTCACTTTACAAAATAACGGGCATCTTTATAAGATGTCCGTCATTTGTCGCTTAC
>CADBMH010000042.1 GCA_902795705.1 uncultured Lachnospiraceae bacterium
AATTGTTTCATCTTGATCTCCTATATCATTTCTTTACCAGTTCCATAAAAACTGCATCCCTGTCAAATGTCCCTTCACTTAGACCAGAAACTTCCTTAAACGCCTTGCATAATGAAAGGCTGACCTCTGTCCCGATTGAAAATATTTCTTCATCCGAGTACGGGCAGTCATCCGTAACGATCAAGGTAGCAAAGCTGAACGCAACCATCCACATATCCCGGAAATACTTATCAGCAGTCCTCTCATCCATGTTATATATCTGCATAAGCGATGGCCTTGCCATATCCTGGGAATATTTCAGCGTTTCCATAGCCCCGCCGGAGACTTCTCCGGGCTTTGTCAAAAACAGCAGCTTATACAGTTCCGGTTCTTCCTTAGCGAAACGAATATACTGATGCCACAAGCCAAGAAACGGTATTTTTTCCTTAAGACCCTGTTCAATATAATTCCGGTATTTCTCCTTCGCAAGTACATAAACCTCAACCTTAAGCTGATCCATCGTTTCAAACCATGTGAAGATCGGGCCTACAGATACCTGAAGCTCTTTTGCCACCTCTCTGGCAGTTACCGCATCGATTCCTTCCTTCCTCACAACATTAAGTGCTGCATTCACAATTTCATTCTTTTGGAACTTGACTTTCGGGGGCATGGTATATCCTTTCATAAATTACATTTCATTCTCTAACAATCGTTATTTAACTGTTGTTAGTATAAACTTTTTCTATTGAACTGTCAAGATGTATTCACAATTTGTTTAGACTTTTATACTCGTGAGCACAAAAATACGTCAAGCACAATTACTCTCAATCTTATTTTATCTTAATTTTATCTGCTTATAATCGTTCCCAAGCTGCTTTGTATCCTGCTCCTTCTCCACCTGAGCCCTCTCGGAAACTCCAAAGCCTTGAAATTCCGAAAGATTCTCAATTCATTTTTTCTATTTTCACCCCTAATTTTCGGGCAATTTATTAACTTTATTTTCTTTTTTTCTGAAATTTTCATATTTCATTTTCATAAATTTTACACAGTTTTTTCAAAAAAGTATTGACAAACAGACCAAAATGTGCGGCCTTTTTCGCCATACCCCAGGCGAAAAAGGCCCTTTGATTAAGGAATTACCGCTTTAATCCAACCCAAAATCAAAGGAGGTACCGCACTATGTTCATACCCAATGTTTCATGGCAGTGCCATGAAGAGTACAGAACCACTGTTAAAAATATGATGAAAACTCTTTCCCGCAATGCTAAGTATCGGACCAGAGATTATGAGCAGGAAATGTTAAAACTCCTCAACCTCAATCTCGACTCCGTCGGCCGTTTTGTCTCCGCTTTCTATTCCCCTTTCGGCAGACCGGCCATCCACCAGGCACAGATCCTGCGTTCCATGATCCTGTTCGCCCTTCTCTTTGACAGAACTGACGCACATACCAGTCTGACTGCATGGGTTAGGGATGTCCTCCCAAAATCCATTACCCTTACTGTCCTGATCGGATGTCCTTCTTTCGATGAACTCCCGCCTCTCGGTTCCTATTATGACTTCATGAACCGCTTTTGGAATGGCGACCGTTCCCGGTACGCAAGAATTTTCCCTCTTCCGGCCGGAAAAAATGGAAAGAAGCCAAAAAAATCCATCGCACCTGACGGCAAGCTCATGGAAGAAGAGGAAAAAACTGCCACAAGACCTCTTGTCGAAAAACTCCTTGCCGATATCCCGATATCAAAAAATCCGGAAGGTGCTCTGCAGGACATCTTTTTCCTTTCCGCTGTCCTCCCATCTATACAGAGCGGTCTGCTGGACACAGACAGCTTTACGCTCTCCGGTGACGGTACGCCTCTCATATCCCATTCCTGCCCCGCCGGGCACCATATGAAGACTGCCGCGGATCCGGCAGAATATGAGGCCTTCCGGCATTATCCTGATCCGGATGCCTACTGGGAATGGGACAGCAGCAAGAAAACATGGTACTTCGGTTATAACCTTTACATGCTCTGCTGCAGGAACCGGAAACTCGCCATTGATCTTCCCCTGTCCATGAAACTCATCGGAACCAGGCACCACGACAGCATAAACTTCCTCTACTCCATGGATGATTTCACAAGACACTGCCCGGGGATCTCTCCGAAAAACCTCTGCCTGGACTCTGCCCATGATAACATCCCCACCTACCGGCTCCTGCATGAATGGGGCATCAATGCCCTGATCGACATCAACGGAAGGGCAAAGTCATCCGAGCTCTATCCTGAGGACATCACTTTTGATAAAGAAGGCCATCCGTACTGCAGGAACGGATGCAGGATGGTTCCATGGGGCAACGATCCCGTGAAGGATGCCCACAAATACCGCTGTCCTTTGAAATGCGGCCGGCTGGACACATGCCCTTATGAATCCGAATGTTCTCCGGGCAGCTATGGACGTACGGTAAATATCAAGAACCACGGGGATCTCCGGTTTCATCCTGCCATCCCCAGAGATTCCGAACTGTTCAAGGATATCTACAAGGACCGTACCGGATGCGAACGCGTCAACAACCGTTTCCTGAACGATTACCGGCTTCAACACCTGAAGATCCGTGGCATTGACCATTTTTCCTTCTGGATCATGGTTATCGGAATCTGCATCCACCTTGATGCAAGAGCCAAGGCAGCCTCTTTATATAAAAAAGCAGCAGCGGGCTGAATCACTTTCTGCCCCATGCTTTGATAGCATACATACATAAAATACCTGCCTTTAAAAAACAGTATTTTGAAGGTTTGGTTCACTGCGGTTGTTTTTCAGCCAGAATCCATAAAATTTCTTCTTTTTTTCACTCTTTTCCCCTTTTCACATCTCTTCTCCCGACAAGAAATAAAATGTTAAATCATTCTGTTACTTTCCGAGACTACTC
>CADBMH010000043.1 GCA_902795705.1 uncultured Lachnospiraceae bacterium
AAGTAGTATTTATAGCGGTGAGTCCCGGTGCGAGCATGATCCCCCAGAGAAACAGGAAAAGGATGACACCCGATGCAGCATAGGCGGGAGCGGAAGAATGAGATGCGGAAGCTGCCTGTATTTCTTCAATGCCGTCCCGAAAAGCGACGACCTCCGTGATATACTGCAGATTGATCTGCAATTCGTCTTTCTTATCATTTGGAAGGTTATACTCTTTATAATAATCCTGCATGCTGTAAATAATTGCATCTGTATCCAGGATATAAGACGAGGCAGCTTTACAAAGCTCTTTCATCATAAAACTGTCAAAGCTTGCCTGACCTTTTTCGAATTGTATGGTTACAGGTGGATTCTTTCCGGAAATCAGGGAACGGATATAGTTTTTCGGAATAAGCAGCAGAATGCTGGCTTTTTTGTCCTGAAAAGCAGTTTCTGCTGCTTTTTTGTCCAGACGGGTGATCGTGAAGCTGTAGCCAAGATCAGGCATTTCTTCTATGACATCAATTGCCCAGTCTAAGAAAGGTTCGTCCTTTTCTGCCACCATGCCGATGTGAATGGTTTCTTCCTCCGCTTTTTGCTCAGAAGATGTTTGAAAGACATAGAGTGCAGCAGATAAAAGAAGCAGAAGAATCAGGCTTCCGAAAAGAAGTTTAGGAAGTGAGAGAAGCATTCTTTTTTCTTCCAGTATGAAATATTTTTGAAAGCGTTTCCGGGCTGAACTCATGCTGCAGACTCCTTTCATGGTGTTTCCTTCCTTATAATTTTTTTGTCAGTTCGTGAATATCACCGGAATACGAAAAAGGGGATAATGTGCCGTTTTTTAGGAGATACAGCCGGTTGCAAAATGCAATTTCCCGTTCTTCGTGCGTTGCAATCAGGATGATATTTCCGGATGATAAATATTTTTTAAAATACTGTTCGATCTGTTCCTTGCAGACCAGATCAAGTGCAGCACCGGGTTCATCTAATAAAAGAACCTTTGGCGCAGTAGCGATGCAGCAGCCGATCGACAGCCTTTTCTTCATACCGCCGGACATTTTTTTGACCGGAACGGATAGGAAGTCAGGGATTCCAAGCAGGGAAAGAAATCCGCTTTCCAGTTCCCGTTCCAGTGACAGCTTCCCGTCACAATACCATAGTCTTAAATTATCATAGGCATTTAACTCCGGAATCAATGGCGATTCCTGGGGAACATAGCCAATCGGAAGGGGGGAACGATTTGTTTTTTTGGCAGAAATGGAAGCTTCCTCATAGGTAATCGTACCGGAATCGGCAGAAAGTGTACCCGCTAAAATAGAAAGGAGCGTGGATTTGCCGCAGCCGTTGGCCCCAAGGATTCCGATGCATTCTCCGGCATCTGCCTGAAGAGAAATGTCTTCTAATATGTGTTTTTTTCGGGAAAAACTCTTTCTGATCCCGGTAACGGTAAATGTGGACATAAGAAGCCTCCGTGTAGTTTTTGTTTATGATTGTAGCATAAGTTTGCTTGAAATACAAAAAGTTATTCGTGCACAGCGAAAGCGGCTGATACCGGATGTAAAAAAATTTCTTGATTTTATGAGACAGTTGCTATACTATATATATTGGTGTAAAATAAATAATCAGCACAAAAAGGTAGATATTGTGCAGAAATGAGGAGATTATGGGAAAAATAATAAAAAATAAGATAGGAAATGTTTTTTTGGCATTAGGTTTAGTGCTTACAATGGTTCTTACCTTTTCGCTTTCTGCCTGCGGAACGCCGTCTTCACCGGATGAGTATATGCAGTATGTGGAGAAAAAGGACGCTGATCAGGGAAAAGAATTTTTAGTCGGCTATTTAGGACAGATGAATAAGGCGATGGATATGAAGGATTCGTCAAGGGTAGGAACGATCAAGATTACTCCTTCAGACAACTTAAAGAGTATGGCAGCTCTGTTAGGGGATGCGGCTCCGGATCTTTCTAAGTTAGAGAATATCTCTATCGAGACGACGGTTGGTCAGTCTGATGATGTGATGCTTGAGAAAATGCTTTTCAAGGGGAACGATGCAGATATTTTAACGCTTAATATGCTGATTGATGCGAAAAACAGCAGGCTCTATTATCAGATTCCGGAATTGTCTGAGGCATATCTGAATGTGGATGCATCTGCCGCTGAAGGAGAGGAAGCAGAGGCGGTAACGGCATCCTTTGCATTACTGCAGTCACTTGCGTCCGGTGATTTTGTGATGGATTCTTCGGATGTAGAGAAAATCTATGACCGGTATGTGGAGATTCTTACGAAATCTCTGAAAAATGTAGAGAAAAAAGAAAAACAAAAACTTGAAGCAGAGGGTGTTTCCCAGAATACGGATGTTTATACGGCAACCTATACGAAGGACGAGGCACAGAAGCTATTGGAGGATATCATTGGCTCTTTAAAGAAGGATGAGCAGATTCTTTCCTATCTGAAAAAGCTGAAGGTGGAGGAAAAGACATATACGGATGAACTGGATCAGATACTGGCCAAGTTAAAGGACGAGGGGATTGGCGAAGGAACGCTTTCGCTTTCAGACTATGTATCAGATGATGAGATCGTCGGTCGTGAGATTACGATTAAGGAATCGAAGGATGATAAAGAGCCGGTTGTGGTAAAAGTGCTCCAACCGAAGGACGGTGATAAATTCGGATACCTGCTTAGTGTGGAAAGTGATGGAGAACAGGTATTTTCTGTCACAGGACAGGGTACAGATAAAAAAGAGGTATTAAATGGCGAGTTTACCGTTCATGTTGCAAAGGATGCATTAGACGGTGCAGCCGCAGATGTTGGTTCTTCCCTGACCTCGGATGAGGTATTAAAGGTGAAGCTGAGTGATTACGACTACGGAAAGCTGAAGGATGGGGAAGTTTCCGGTAAATACGAGATTACCTGTCCGGGCATTGCTCAGATCGCTACAGGGAAGATTGTCTATGAAATGAGCGGTAATATGGAATCAGCAAAAGGAAAGCTGTCTGTGCTTATGGGCGAGCAGGAGATGGTATCTATGGATATCACAGGCGAAACCGGTGATAAAATGGATGTAAAGCTTCCGGGGGATAGTGATAAGGTGTATGACATAACGAAATCCGATGAGATACAGGAATATTACTCCGGACTTGATATTCAGGGCGTGCTTGCGAATGTGAAGGATAAGCTTGGAATCGATCTTTCAACCATGTTTCTCGGAGCTTCTGCAAGTCTTTCTTCGGCTTCGCCATCTGATTCCGGAGATTTGGATTTAAATGACCTGACGATGGAATAGAGAGCTGTACCGGAAACGATAAAGCACGTAGTGAGGAGCTCGTGCTGAAATATGACGGTGAAACGGTAACTTGCCTGATAAAGACAGTTGAGTGTAAAAGGAGGAGACTATGAGCAGTATTAGAGATATTAATTTAGCTCCGTCAGGAGCACATAAGATAGAATGGGTACGCAGAAATTGTCCGTTACTGAGAAGTCTGGAGGAGGATTTCTCAAAGGAGAAACCATTTGCAGGGAAAAGAATTGCACTTTCCATTCATTTAGAGGCAAAGACAGCATATCTTTGTAAGGTTCTGGCAGCGGGTGGTGCGGAAATGTTTATTACGGGAAGCAATCCGCTTTCAACGCAGGATGATGTAGCAGCAGCACTTGTGGATGCAGGACTTAATGTATTTGCATGGCATGGGGCGACAGATGAGGAATATGAGGCACATATCAGTGAAACGCTTTCCCATCAGGCAAATATCATTATTGATGACGGCGGAGATCTTGTTCATATGCTCCATACGACGAAAAAAGATCAGCTTCCGTATGTGATTGGCGGATGCGAGGAGACGACAACGGGAATTATCCGCCTGCAGGCGATGGCTGCGGCAGAGCAGTTGGAATTTCCGATGGTCATGGTCAATGATGCGGACTGCAAGCATTTGTTTGACAATCGTTATGGTACCGGCCAGTCGGTTTGGGATGGTATCAACCGGACAACGAATCTGATCGTGGCAGGAAAGATTGCCGTTGTTGCCGGGTACGGCTGGTGCGGAAAGGGAGTGTCCATGAGAGCGAAGGCATTAGGTGCCAGAGTTATCGTAACGGAGATTGATCCGATTAAAGCAATTGAGGCGGTTATGGATGGCTTTGAGGTGATGCCGATGAAGGAGGCTGCGAAGTACGGTGATTTCTTTATTACTGTTACCGGATGCGCAGGTGTCATTGATGAGGAGGATTTCATGCAGATGCATGAGGGTGCGATCCTTTGTAATGCGGGACATTTTGATGTGGAGATCGATATGAAGCGTCTGCGTGAAATTGCGACAAAGACAGAAGAAATGAGAAATAATATTATCGGATATACATTGCCAAATGGTGTCCGTATTTATGTACTGGCAGAGGGAAGGCTTGTCAACCTGGCTGCAGGAGATGGGCATCCGGCAGAGATCATGGATATGAGTTTTGCAATTCAGGCACTCAGTGCAAAATATCTGGTAGAGCATGAAAAGGATTTAAAAGAGAAATTGATCGTGGTTCCAAGAGAGGTTGACTTAGAGGTTGCAAAGCGTAAGCTTAATTTCCTCGGAAAAGAGATTGATACTCTGACTCCTTTCCAGGAAGAATATTTGAACAGTTCGTCTTTATAGGACATGGGAGGCAGTCATGGAGTTAAAGAAAACAACAATTATATCGGCCTTTGTTGTAGCGGCCGGGGTTTTAGCGGAGATCATCTTTCGGGATGTTATGTCAAAATCAATGCAGGGAGTTGTTTTAAGCGTTATTTTGGCAGTGATCGTGTTAGTTTCCTTCTATTTTGTCTTAGATGGAGTCTATTATATGGCAAATACAGCGAGAGACAGAAGCAGGCAGGAACAGAAGGATTTTGAGCAGAGAATCATCGGAGTACTGAATGAGCAGTTGAAATTCCAAAAGATTACCTATAATGAGGTACATGCGTTATATCAGGCAGATGGTGACAGGGAAGAAAAGCCGGATGATGCACCTGCTGCCGGGCCGGTTCAAACTTCTATTTCGGATGAAGATATTGAGAAGATTGTTTTGGCATTGATTGAATATCTGCCGGAGGCAGAGCCTGTGCATACAGGGCTTACTGAGGATGATATGAAAAAGATTACAGAAGCAGTTAAGTCAGGTGTGCAGGAAAGCGAAAGTAAGCCGGTGCAGACAGGCATTTCTGACGAGGATATTGACCGGATCCAGGCAGCAGTAAATGCAAATATGGTTCAGCCGGAGCCTGTGCAGACAGGCATTTCTGACGAGGATATTGACCGAATCCAGACAGCAGTAAATGCGAATATGTCTTACCCTGAGAGCGTATCAGAGGGAATGTCTGAGGAAGATATTGAAAAGATTGTAAAGGCAGTCGGGGAGAATACCATGCAGGCTGCTAAAGTCATTGCACGTTATATTGCAAAGAGTTCAGAGGAAATAAAAAAGCTTGTGGCAGAAAATAAGAAATAGAGATTACTCCCGGAGTATCTTTTGGTACAGAAGGGAGTTTTTCTTTTGGACAGAAAAGGTGATTGTGAATAGTTCTATCGGAAGCTTCATAGATATAAAAGAGAAAAAATTTCATCCGGAGGCGGAAAATGAGGATTCCGATCATATCTGTAAATACTTTGAAGGATTATATGGGGAGAAATGATTTTTTACTCGTAGACCTTAGGGAAAAGGAAGATTATGAAAAAGAGCATATTGGAAACGCAGTGTTTGTTCCGTGGGAGCATGCGGCAGAGGAAATCCGCAGGCTTGTACCAAAAAGAGCACAGGAAATCAAGGGGATTATCCTGTACTGCGACCACGGCAGCACCAGTCTGTCTGTTGCACGGGAGCTTCTAAGAGATGGCTACCTCGTGATGAGTCTGAATGGCGGATATTCTGCATGGAAAAGGCAGTCCGGGCAGAGGGGATGAGGGAAGCAGTGCCAAAGCACGAAGCGATTTCCTGTAATTATCAGTTGATAATTTTTGCCTGCTGTGCTATAGTTACCAAGGGTTAAGTTTGAAAGAAAACAAACGTACCAGGGGGATAAGAGTGAAGAATAGATATTTCAAAAGAAATGGAGAAAAGTATGAGTACAAAGATGATTTCGGATTTTTTAACAGCGGTAGATGATATCGTATGGGGACCGATCATGTTGGTGCTTTTGGTGGGGACCGGCATTTTTTTGACGATTCGGACAAGAGCGCTATGTTGGAGAAATTTACCTTATGCTCTCCGCAGTGTTCTTAGCAAGGAGGCGAGAACGAAAAAGGGAGAGGGAGATGTTTCGCCGTTTTCGGCACTTACTACGGCGCTTGCTGCGACAATCGGGACCGGGAATATCGTAGGTGTGGCAACGGCGATGGTTTCGGGAGGACCGGGTGCCCTTGTATGGATGTGGATTTCTGCGGCTTTTGGACTGACTTCAAAATTCAGTGAGTGCATGCTTGCAATTAAGTATCGTGAGGTCAATGAGAAGGGTGAAATGTCCGGCGGTCCGATGTACACGATGAAGAAGGCATTTAAACATAAAAAGCTTGGAAGTGTTTTTGGCTGGCTCTTTGCGCTGTTTGCTGTGATTGCATCGTTTGGGATCGGAAATCTGACACAGGCAAATTCGATTTCTACGGCGCTGCAGTCTACCTTTCGGGTTCCCCTGTTTGCAACCGGTATCGTCATTACGGTGCTTGCACTTTTTATTATTCTGGGTGGTATTAAATCCATTTCCAAGGTGTCACAGGTGGTCGTTCCTTTGATGGCGATTTTTTATATTATTGCCGGGCTTATTGTGATTATCGGAAATATTGCAAATGTTCCTGCAGGCGTAGTCATGATCTTAAAAATGGCATTTTCCGTAAAAAGTGTTG
>CADBMH010000044.1 GCA_902795705.1 uncultured Lachnospiraceae bacterium
ACAAGTGTTCCGCTGTAATGTCCCGGTGCCGGATGAACGACCATCTGCTTTGGTTTATTGACTACAATGATATCCCGATCTTCATAAAGAATATCAAGAGGAATATCCTCTGCTTCTATTTTTAATTCCCTTGGAGGCTCTATCTGTACCATGATCCGGTCATTTGGATTTATTTTATAACCGGCTTTTATATTTTTGTCATTCACAAAAACCTTGTTTTCCTTGATGATCTTCTGCAAAAAAGATCGCGAATATTCCGGAAACATCTCATTTAAAAACTGATCCAAACGCTTTCCAGCGTCTTTATTAGGTACAAAAACATTTACCTCCTCAGTTTCTTGTATCTCCTCCGAATTATTCCGCGCTATCATCTCATTTTCTCTCTCCATTAGTTTTTTTCTCCTGTGTTTTCTTCCTTTGACTGTTCCTTCTGAAAATCCCCTTCTTTCTTTTTCGAAAAGATCATCTGTTTCAAAAGCTCTGTATCTTCGTCCTTATAATAAAACAGAAAAAGAAACGCAAAAAGAAATACAGAAATCACAACATAGCAATCTGCCACATTAAAAATCGGAAAATCAATCAATGAAAAATAAAAGAAATCTACGACATAACCATTCCAGATCCGGTCAAACATATTCCCCAGTGCTCCGGAAGCCAAAAGAATCAAAATGATGTACAGTGGAGCAAAGTGCCCTGAAAGCGGCATTTTGAAATATACATAGCAAAAGAATACTAAAATAGCAATCGTCACAATGACTAAAATAATAGTCTGATTCTGCATAATACCAAATGCAGCCCCAAAATTTTCAAGGTACTGCAATTCAAACACTCCGGATATGACAGAAATGCCGGGAGTCCTTTTTAGATGGATGACTGCAAGATGTTTTGTAACCTGATCCACTGCAAATAAAAGAATCAAAAAGAAAAAAAAGAACAAATTTCTCTTCCATGTTGTTTCAAAAATTTTTCCCATGTCTTTTCTCTCCTATCTCTTGAAAGAAGCATGAAGATACCGGAGAAAAATTTCTCCGGTATTTCTGTATGATCCATAAAGTCGCTATCAGTTGCTAACCATGACAGATTAATTTCTGTACAACAGAAATTAAGTAAATCCTGATATACTGCAAAAATATCAGCAAAACAGATATCAATTATCCGTATCAATAAAGGTAAACGGAGAATTCGAACCGGTCTCCTCTTTTACATCAGTTTCCGCAGAAGCAGAATCAGCAGTTTCCTCCGAAGCTTTCGCTGTTTCAGCTCCCGGTGTTTCCCACCAATAATAATCTGTCGTACCGTCCTCATATTCTTCCTCCGGAGTTTTTTCGGATGCAGAGTCATCCGGTGAAGGAACTTCTGCAGCCTCCTCCGTAGCTGCAGCTTCATCCGCCATGCTGGCAGGTTCTGAAGCTTTTGTCTCCGTCAGTCCGTCCTCCGGCGAATCCATTCCCTTTGAATCAGGTTCCCCAGCTACACCTGCTGCGCCCATGCCATATAGAAAATCTTCATAAGAGCCGGAGGAAGTTGCTGCTTCAATCGGATTCTCTTCAGAAGCTAAGCTCTCCCCTTCAGTTGTATCATCTGTAGAATATATTTCCTCTGCGACCGGACTCTCCTCCGGATATGTTGCTTTAAATTCTGTGGAAGTCTCCTCTGTATCTACAGCATCTTCTTCAGAGGTATTTTCCATGACAGCTTCATCTGTATGATCAGAACTCTCCGAAGGTGTTTCTTCCGTCTCCAGACTTTTAGAAACTGCAGCAATCTCCTCAGAGACATCTATCGTATCTTCAATCACAGCAGGCTCTTCTGTGCTCTTATCCGCAGAATCTTCTGTCTGCTCAGGAGTTTCCGTTTCCAGATTATAATAAACATAAGCCGGCTGTTCCGTCTGAAAGCCCTCTGCTGCTGTAGCAGAAGCCTCTTCTAAAGCTGCTTCCTTACTCTCCCAGCGCTTTCTTTCCTCTTCTTTATTGATATAATTGCTCGGTGTTACCTCTGCAGATGCTGCTTCATCTGCATCCGGAGCAGCATCTAACATCTCAGCAAGCTCCGGAACAAAAATAGAAAAATGTTCACTTTCCAAAACCTCAATCTGTGATTCTGCCAGCTTTTTAAACTGCAAGCGGTAATTTTCATAGCTCTGTACTAATTTACGAACATGGTTTCTGGTTTCTTCTAACTCTTTATTTGCCTTAACTCTGGCAACCTCAGAATAGGCATCTGCTTCCTTGTGCATAGCCTCTGCTTTTGCTTCCGCCTCTGCAATAAGAGATTCTGCCTTGCTTTTTGCAGCCTCCTGTGTCTCTGTGGAGGTTTTTTCAGCAAGTACTAAAGCCTTTTGCAGTGTGGATTCCATTTCCTTATAATATTGGATCCCGTCGCTTAATGAACTAATTTTATCCTTTAAATCTTTATTCTCTTTATAAAGCTCTTCATAATTTTTCAGAATTTCTTCTAAAAAATCATCGGTTTCCTTCTTGCTGTATCCCCTGACTGCTGTTTTCAATGAATGATTTTGAATATCAATCGGTGTAAACATAAAAAAACCTCCCTATACATATTGTTTTATCTTAATTTGATATCGCCCTTTTTTCGTCCGGGCACCTGCCTGATCAAAAATGAATTTACCATAGCCTCTGACTGAAAATACCGTCTGCTCTTCCAGTTTTTTTGCATTCTCCGTGCATATTCTGCCGGATACAGTGACATTACCATCACGAATCATCGAAAGAACCTGTGATCTGGAAGCTTTTAATGCCAAAGAAACGACCGCGTCCAACCTGAGTGAAGAAACCGTTCCGAAGGTCTCTTTAAATTCAGGGGTCCATCCGGTATCCTTAAAATCAATTTCCTCTGCTTTTACTGTAGTATGTCTGATTCTTGTAATCTCTTTTAAAAGTTCCTTTTGTGTATCCTTACAAAAGACATATGCCAGACTGGCACGAAACGTGGAATCCTTCTGTACTAAAATATCACCAATCTGCTCCCTGGTGATTCCGAGTCCCATGATCGTCCCCAAATAATCCCTGTGACTTAAATCCTCGCCGAATTTTTTATTTACCGGAGAAAATCGGATACAACAGATCGGAAACTGCTCCTCTTCCACCGGAAATCCCTGTTCACTATTCAAAAAACAGAACAGCTTTCTTTCCGCATCAGGAAAACCTCCGTAAAGCTTATAATGAACTCCTTCATAAAAAAGGTTTTTTCCATAAAAATCTTCTAATGCCTGAAATCCGATTTCTAATGCAAGGGCATCTGCAAAATTACTGTAAACCGGAATCATTCTCTGATAGGATACACCAATCAGATCCTTATAATGCTTAAAAAGCATTTCCTCGTCCTTTGATCGTTTCATGCTGCCTCTTTTCTGAACGAATGCGTCATCTTCTCAAATCCTGACTGCTATTATCTGTAAGTTTTATGATACACCGGTTAAATAGTCGCATAATATCCTCAGATAATCCAATATGATCAATGCAATATATGGACTAAGATCAATGGAAAATGTATTTAAAATAGAGTATTTAAACAATCGTTGCATCGGAGCCAGAATCGGATACACCAGCATAATAAAAAATGCTCTTAATCTTGGATTGACTCTGAAAAAACTCTGTATCAAAAATAATACAAGCAATATCTCCAAAACGAGGAAGAAAATGCCAACGCAATATACAATATATTGAAACATATTAAAATTCCTTGCTGAAAGAAGCAATATTATAGCTTTCCTCGTTTTCCAGACTCTTTAAATAATCTCCTGAAATGTCAATATCCTTTGGAGAAAAGATAAATATATAACGGGATACCTGACACATATTTCCATTTACGGCATAGATACAACCCGAAATAAAATCCATGATCCTCTGCGCTTCCATCAGATCAATCCCTTCTAAATTCACAACAACAGGGTGTGCCTCCATCAAAAGAGAACATACCTGCTGCGCTTCTGATATATTCGCCGGTTTTACAATACATACTTCCATATCATTGCTGATTGTCTGGGAGGACGGCATCTGAACTACTTTACCGGATTGAGGGCGAGTGGCAGCCCTGCGCGGTGCAGAAGCAGGCTCCCTTTCAAAAGCCGGCTCCTCTCTCTCCTCCGGCTCGTGGAATGTAGAGACTGCAGCCCGTTTCTCCTCTCTTTTACGCTCTCTCTGAAGTCGCTTCTCCTCTTTCGCTAACTCCTTTTGGTCATCATAATCATAATCGTCATCATAACCATCACCATAAAAATCATCATCAAATTCATCATCTTCATCTGTCAGCTTCAGAAAATTCATCAGCTTATTTAATCCACCTGCCATGTTAAAATAACCTCCTGTTACTTTATATTGTAGTTTCGTTCACCAAATATCCCCGTCCCCACACGAACATAAGTGGCTCCCTCTTCTATTGCAACTTCATAGTCATTTGTCATTCCCATAGACAAAATCCCCATAGAAACATTATCAATGTTTTTGCTCCTAATGTCAACCGACAATTCGCGTAACTTGCGAAAAATCATACGATTTTCCTCCGGATTTTCCACAAAAGGTGCGATTGTCATAAGTCCATCGATCCGAATATGGGGTAATTTTGCGATTTCTTTTACTAAATTTACCGTTTCTTCCAAAAAAATCCCGAATTTTGACTCTTCCTCTGCCACATTTACTTCTACGAGGATATGTGTGATCACATCCTTTTTCACGCTCTCTGCTTCGATTGCCTCTGCCAGATGCAGGGAATCAACCGAATGAATAAGGTCTGCCCTTCCGACCACATATTTCACTTTATTGGTCTGAAGATGACCGATAAAATGCCAATGGATATCCGTAGGCAGCATGTCATGCTTTTCCTTCATTTCCTGCGCCTTGTTCTCGCCAAATTCACGTTCGCCGAGTGCATAGGCCTCTTTGATCATTTCTGCAGGCTTTGTTTTACTGACACAGATCAAAGCAACATCTTCTCTCTTTCTGCCTGATCTTTCACATGCAGCATCGATTTTTTCCTGCACATTTTTTAGATTGTCCTGAATCATCAAAAACCTCCTATGTATTTGTCCGTCAAATATCATTTATCGAAGCTTATCTAATAAGCTCACTTTAATAAATTACCTCATCCTCCGAAATCTTTTTCGGATTCAGTATGATATGATCATAATTGGACAGGCTGTAAATATTGCCGCTTTCTACAATCGCATATTCCTGGTTTTCATACAGCTTGTGAACATATCGAAATCTGCAATATCCTAAATTACAATTATAAACACCATCTAATTTTTCTGTTTTTGTAAGCTGCAGCTTTTCTCCGTCCATTTGTCCCTTCTTCACGATACTTGTGCCTGCCGGAAGGACATCTGCTGATATGTATGCTTTGTCATTCTCATCGATATAATAGACATCCACCGGTGTAAAATCAAGCTGACTGGTGCCGTCATCTGTGTAAGAAATACTGGCAACTCCTGTTTTATTGCTTTTCCCTGTTCCCTTCGTCAGATAATCACTTGGAATCACATAACATTTTTTCTGAATAATGGACGATACCGGTATTTTCAAGCCCTGGGCACTGTTAAACTGAAGCTCGACATCTAAATATCTGTTATTGAGATAATGGATCATATATTTATCAAACACGAGATTTGCATAATATTTTCCATTTGAGGTAAATGCCTGTACGGAAGGAACCAATGAAATATTATCCTTTTTGATTTTTACCAAAATGCTCTCTCTGTCAACTAATTTCCGGTATTTTTCTAAAGTCAGCGGAATCAGTAAAGACCATTTTTCACTTGTGACAACACGATAGACCGGTTCTCCTTTTTTTACCTTCTGATTCGTCCGAAGCTGTTTCCACTGATCCTTCATTTCTTTAAAATAGCTGTCACCGATATTATCAATGTTTATGTCTTCGTAACCGTCTGTCGAAAAAGAGATAATTCCGGTTTTATTCGCCTTTACCAGAGAAAATCCCTCTTCTCCGGCATTTTCCTGCTTAATCCGCTTCAAATTTTTGGAAAGATTAACATCTGAAAGCTCTAACATTACATTTTCTATATTATAACGTAAATTGGAAATCTGCTGATAAGACGAAAGAGAAAAGCTTTCTCGATATGCTGCAATCGTATTTCTGATATTTTTCGTATCCTCATCAGACAAGGTCACATCACTTGTATCCATCTCAGAAATCGTCTCAGAAACCGGTTCATCCTTTGCAACAGAGTAAACCGTAGTCGTTGTAGACAATTTTGCTCCTTCTCCGACATAATAATTGATATATCCGCTCTGTTTTGCAGAAACTAAAGATTCTTCACGCATCACAAGCCCGCGGATGTTTTCGTCATCTGCAATCTGCTTTTGATTGACCTCATAAATGGAGACATGCTCTTTGGTAAAGGATTGGACAAAAAGCACACCGATATAAATTGCAAACAAAACAAGAAAAGTACCTAAGACAAAAGAATGACGTCGTTTCATCTTAACGACTTTCCCTTTTTTCCTACGCGGCATGCTTCTCACTTCCTTTCCAAAAGTATCATAATGATTCTGCTTTCCTGAATCTTATCTTTTTATTTTATCATATAAATGTCAATGCGGTCAAGTTTTAAGCCGATTTTCTTATTATCAAATGAAAAAGCTGCTCTTTATCCGGATTTTCCCGGATAAAGGGCAGCATGTTTGCTCTACAACAAGGTAAAGCGGGCAGGACTTATCGTCTAACGATTATTAAAGGATTCTCTGATTCGTCCATAGTAGCTGATCGCATATAATCCACCGATACCTACTAAGCAGTAGATGATTCGTGATACAACACTCATATCACCAAAAATCATACGCACAAGGTCAAACTGGACAAATCCAATGAGTCCCCAGTTGATCGCACCAACGATAATTAACGTAAGCAAAATATAATCTAATAATTTCATTTTCGCTGGTCCCTCCATTTTTCATGCGGTTTCTTTCCCATATTGCTTTTTTGATCAAATAGAACTTTTTCCCGTTCTATTCAAAAGTATTATAAAAAAATACGGTTACTTCAATAAAAAAGCATGGGAAAATGCAGAATTTTTCTGCACATCTTTACTATCCCCGAAAAATAAAAATATATACAAAAAAATTGTTCCTACCCTTCCATGCCCATCAAATGCGACATCTGATAATACAGATCCCATGGCCCGTTTGCTTTCAACACTACAGAAATATAGCTTTTTCCATCCGAACCTTTCGAATATAAAATCAGACAGGATCCCGCCATAAAGGTCGTTCCGGTTTTACCGCCGACTACAGTGACACCCTGTGGTGCGGCAGCAGTTCCTAACAAATACCGGTCTGTCGAATTAAAATACAGCTTCTTTTTCTTGCCGTCCTTCCCCTTAAACTTTGCAAGATAATGAGCATGATTGATAATATCGACGAATATCTCATTTTTAATCAGCTGATGAAACACAATATAGAGATCATATGCTGTCGTATAATGATCATCGTCATGCAGACCATGCGGATTGACAAAATGGGAATGAACTGCACCTAAACGCTTCATCTCCGCATTCATCATATCAGCGAACTTTTCCACGCTTCCCCCGACATGCTCCGCAATCGCTATCCCGGCATCATTTCCGGATTTGATCAGAAACGAATACAATAAATCCCTAAGGACAATCTGATCTCCTTCTACAAATCCACATTTTACCGCCCCGGATTCCGTAATATGAGATGCCCTGTGACTGACCGTTACAACATCATCCAAATTTGCATACTTTAGGGTTACATATGCCGTGACGATTTTTGTAATACTTGCCGGGTAGATTTTTTTATAAATGTTATGCGAATATAACATCGTATGATCAGTGTCGTTGATAATCATGGACGCTTTTGCGCTCATCACGCGGTCAACCGGATCACTTTGCTTCTTCTTCGGGATCACACACAGCTCTGTAGAAAGATACGGTGCCGCATACTGCTCTCTTGTACTTTCCGTCAATGAAGCAGGAGCCGGTGCCCGGTAATCTGCTATCGATTCGTTTATTTTATCTCCACAGCCGCTGCATAAAACACTGCAAAGGCATAACAGAGAAAAAAAACAAAGATATTTTACATTTTTAACTGGCATTTTCTTCATTTTCCTCTTTTTTCATAATTTCACGCCACTCCAAATCTCCTCTGTCCAGTGCCTTTATGAGTAATTCCGCAGTTGCTAAGTTCGTGGCAAAAGGGATATTATAAGTGTCGCATAAATGGATTGCATTATTCACATCCGGCTCATGAGACTTGGGTGACAGGGGATCTCTCAAAAAAATCACCATATCGATCTGATTATGTTCAATCTGGGAAGCAAGCTGCTGCTCCCCGCCTAAATGACCTGCAAGATATTTGTGTACCGTTAAATTCGTCACTTCCTCGATCAGTCTCCCCGTTGTCCCGGTTGCATAGATATTATGTTTGCTTAAAATCCCGCGATAGGCAATCGCAAAATTCTGCATCAGAATTTTCTTTGCATCATGAGCAATAAGTCCAATATTCATTTTAGTTCCCCCTTTAAAATTTCTCCAATATGACAAATCCCCATTCATTCATCTTGAAAGAAATTTTCTTACGTAACTACATTATATAATGATGTTCCTTCTCCATTCTATAATTCCAAATCAAAATCAATCTCTGAAGATAATCTTCCTCCACCGGAAGAAGTTCGCATTGAAAACCCTCCCTTACTTGATTTTGCCGGTTGAATACACACATTCATCACTAACCCGATACCGATCATCGACGCTAACATGGAGCTGAGGCCGTTACTTAAAAACGGCAATGGAAGTCCGGTATTCGGAAAAATGCGCGTTGCTACAGCAATATTAGCAAACACCTGAAACGCAAACATTGCAGCAACGCCCGTTGCGATCAGTCTCCCCAGATAATCCTGTGCCTGCTTCGCTGTTTTTATACACTTATATATGATAAAAATAAAAAGTAATAAGATGATACAGGCTCCTAAAAAGCCAAACTCCTCTCCGATCACCGCCCAGATAAAGTCACTCTCCCTGACCGGGATCAGATCATACACACGTGAGGTCGAAGAATTTCCTCCATCCTGAATGAATTTTCCTATCAGATTGCCGGAGGAAATTGCCCGAAGTGACCGGTTCTGCTGCATTCCAAGCTGCAAAGGATCATTATCCGGATGCAGCCATACCATGATTCGGTTGTACTGATACTGCTGTAAAATCTTCTTCTTTAAAAAAATGTTATAAGGCTGCTGGATATACCAAAAAAACACAATACCGAGCGGAACCGCTGCAATAAAAAACGGTGCCAGAAGCCTGTAGCTTACTCCTGCTACAATCACAACGACAAGCATAATAAATAATACAACAAAGCTTGAGGACAGATCCGGCTGTATCAGGATTGCCGCTAGCGGAAAAAGCGTCACCGCTGCCACGATAAACAAAGTGCTCACATGATCCAATCGGTTTCTCAGCTTTATAAACATTGCCGCCAATGTCAAAATGAAAATAATCTTCATCAGCTCTGTCGGCTGAAAGGTAATCCCGAGGATTTTTACCCAACGGTAGGTATCTGTTCCGTTATTATCACCAAGAGGCGATTTTGTAGCCAACGTCAGTAAAACTCCAAGCACATAGTAAATTGCAGCAAACTTGCAAATAAAATGATAATCTAAAAGAGATAAGCCTGCAACTATGATCAGACCAAGCACCATACCGAAAAGCTGGTTTTTCATATATGCTGTTCCATGACTTGTTCCACCCGCAAGCTTTACAGCAAATGCACTGATACTGCACAGCATAATAACAGCGGCCAAAAGAAAATAGTCATATTTTTTCCAGTCATATTGCTTAATCTTCTTTTTCATCCAAACGCCTCCAAATTACTACCGGTATTTTTTAATTAAGATCACCGGAAAGATCCTGCTATCTGTTTTTTCGGAAGTTTCTGGAATCCTCACGAATCGGTATATTGGCTAAAAGTGCATTGATCGTCTGATTCGAATCCTCTAACTCCGTTTTTGTCATACGGATATCCAGTCCATCCGTATCAATATCCAAATATTTTGAAATCACCTGAATGATGTCAATTTTCATCTGCTCCATGATTTCCGGAGAACATACCGCCCGGTCAGATGTGATCGCTACCTTTAGACGATTCTTCGCGATATCACTGCTGTTCTCGGAGCCTCTAAAAAAATTTGATAATAAACCCATGATCTATCTGCCTCCATCTGTTTCCTGTTAAAGGTTACTGTTTTTATGATCTTTTGAAAATTGCTTTAAACTTCTCAAAAAATCCCTTTGTTTCTTCCAAATCAAGGAAAGGTACTTCTTCTCCAAGTACACGCTTGCAGATATTCATATAAGCTTTTCCTGCCTTCGAATCGGAACCGACAAGCGGCTCACCGGTATTTGTTGCAATGACGATCTGCTCATCATCCGGAACGACACCGATCAGATCCACAGCTAAAATTTCAACAACATCATCACTCGAAAGCATATTTCCCTCTTTTACCATGTCCGTACGCAGACGATTGACGATCAGATGATTGTCTCTGATTTCATTTGCTTCCAAAAGCCCGATGATACGATCTGCATCACGGACTGCGGATACCTCAGGAGTTGTCACAATCAATGCACGGTCCGCACCTGCAATCGCATTCTTAAAGCCCTGCTCAATACCTGCCGGACAATCCATCAATATGTAATCAAATTCTTCCTTCAGCTCATCCGCAAGCTTTTTCATCTGCTCCGGCGAAACCGCAGTCTTGTCCTTTGTCTGTGCGGAAGGCAGCAAATACAGATTTTCATAGCGCTTGTCCTTTATGAGTGCCTGCTTGATACGGCAGGTATTCTCTACAACATCAACCAGGTTGTATACAATACGATTCTCCAACCCCATAACGACATCCAGGTTACGAAGTCCGATATCGGTATCAATAAGAACAACCTTCTTTCCAAGCATGGCAAGACCGGTGCCGACATTTGCCGTCGTCGTTGTCTTACCGACACCACCCTTACCAGATGTGATTACAATAACCTCTCCCATGATAGCTTATCCTCCTAAAATGAATAAAAATATATTTACAATATTCTATTGTAGCAAATTTTTCCAAAAAAATCTACAACCGAATATCATTCATGACATCTTTATCTAATGGCTCTATATAAATATTACCCTTATCTAAGAATGCAATCTTCGTTTCTTTCACAGGCTGCACCTGTTTGGAACGCTTTTTGACCGGCTGTTTGTCCGGCGATCTGGCAATCGAATTAGCAATCCGGATCTGTACCGGCTGCATATCCAAAGCCACAACAAAGGCATTTTCATTCCCGTCCGCTCCCGCATATACATTTCCCTTTAAGGAGCCTAAGATTATGACGTTTCCTTTAGAAATCACATTTGCACCGGGCTTTACATCACCAATGATAATAATACTTGTCTCTACATCAAGCACTTGTCCGGAGCGCAGACTTCCCTTAAAAAACTGGCCTGTGTTCGCATCCCTTTCTGCAATCGTCTTTTCCATGGAACGCCTGAAGGAGCCTTCTACGATTTCATTTTCTTCCATGATGCATACAACATTGAGATCACAGTTTGCATGAATCAGATCGACGATCTCCAACTTCTGTTCTTCCGTAAGTACCCTCCCCTTAAACATGACTGCCTTTTGCGCATGTCCTAAAAATTCTGCGGAAGACCGGAATTTTTCGGCAATATCCAATTTAAGTTCATCATAATCCAAATCCTTATCAAGAACAAGGATGATTCCGGATCTTGTGCCTTTCATAACTACCGAATTTTTCATATGCTTCCTCCTGTCTTTTGAATTTTCGTTTAATCCATCTGGTTTGTACTGATTTCCGGCATTTTTACCTTGCCGGATACTTTCTTTTTATCTTTACTGAAATAATATTTATATACATCGCGTGCCGTCTGGGCGGCATTGGCAGATGAATACCCGTTCGGAATAACACAGGTGACGGAAATTTCCGGATTTTCATATGGTGCATAAGACATAAAATACGCATGGTTGGCATGATATGCGTTGAGCTGTGCAGTTCCGGTCTTTCCGGCAACCTTCACCTTTAATCCGCTGAACATTCCGTACTCTGCACTATCTTTTCCATTCGCAACTAAAAACATACCGTGATGGATATTGTCCCATGTCGTTTTCATCAGGGAAACCTTATTCTTGACCTTTGCCTTGTTTTCTAAAATTGTATTCCCGTTAATATCCACAACCTTTCCAAGCAAGGTCAGATCATAGCAGGTTCCGCTGTTTGCAACTGTTGTTACATATCTGGAAATCTGCGACGGTGTATAGGCATGTGTCGCCTGTCCGATTGCGGAACGCACCACATCATTATGAGAAAACTTCGGTTTGATCTCTGATAACTCTACACCGGAGGTATCCGTCAGTCCAAACATTTTCGCATATTTTTTCAGCCTGGAAAGTCCCTTTTTATCACTGACATTCTTTCCGTTGCCTCCACCTAAGCGGTATCCGACATTATAGAAGAAATAGTTGCAGGATACTTCGATTGCAGTAGATACTTTTAATGCTCCGTGTCCTGACTTTTTCCAGCAGCTCGGTGACGGATTGATCTTAGTGAACTTCACGTGGTCATGAATCACGGTAGACGGTGAAATCACACCCTCCTCCAGACCTGCCACCGATGAAATGACCTTAAAAGTAGAACCCGGCGCCAGCTCCTGCTGTACAGGACGATTTAAAAGCGGTGAAGATGCTGCCTGTGTCAGATAGCTGTAAAAATATTCCGAATCCACCTGGTTTGCCATTTTATTATTATCATAGCTTGGGTAACTCACCATAGCCTTAATGCTTCCGTTATTGACATCCGTAATGATCAGGGAGCCGGAGCACGGCTCTAAACCCAAGTCTCCCGGTGTAATCTCCAACGAACGGATCTTTTTGATCAAAAACGAATACGGGGAAGCAAGGCCCTTTTCCAGGCGTTCATATTCGCCTGCATTATATTTGATATCTCCCTGATCGAACAGAAGCAGACAGCAATCCCTTCCTGAAAGCTCATGCTCATGGATCAGGCAGCTATAAACCATTTTCGGATATTTCACATCCTCCTCCAACAGCTTCAACCCATAACTAAGCAGCTTCTTATAAATTTCTTCGGAGCTGAAATAATTTTCACCAATATTTAAAACGCTTAAATCCACCCAGTTCTTTGTGATCGCATATTGTAGGAACTGACTTAACGAAATCTTATCTGCAGCAAATTTCTTAAAGGTTTCATCTTCCGAATCCACATCATCTACCAGCATCACATTTTCATTTTTTAATACCTGATAATAATAATCTACAAACTCCTCCATCGTATCAGAAATCTGTTTTGAGGTCTTTTTACTGTCCGGTGCTAAAAGACTGCGAAGCCGGCTTTTAATCTGCTTGGATTTTTCTTTGTATTTTTTATAGGTCTGCTTTTCTAAAGCGGAAGCATCACTATCCGTAAATCTGGAAGAATTGATAATATTATTCTCAATCAAGGCACTGTAGACATCATAGATCGGCACCTTGATCTTAGAGGAGGACTGCCCCTTACTTCCTGCACTGTCACTGTTATTGATGTTCGCGATCAAAACACCGGCAATATGCTCCTCTAACAGATGGTAGCACTCTTCCTGCAAGGTAGAATCAATCGTCAGATAAATATCATTTCCGGCTACCGGAGATTTTTGCGGTTCAATCTGCTCAATACGACCGGTATTTTCATTGATCGTCAGTTTTTCACTTCCCTTGGTGCCGCGCAGATATTCCTCAAAGCTGCTCTCTACACCACTGATTCCGATCTGGTCAGATAAGCTGTAGGTGGTATTGGGATCTTTTTCTTTCAAATTTTCCAGTCTCTCAGCAGTAACCGCCCCGGTGTAGCCTAAAATATGCGCAAAATACCTGCTATTCTTATAGACACGGGTAGTATCCTCATCAATATCAATTCCAGGAAGCTCACTGTTATTTTCCTTTATGGCAGCTACCGTTTTATCATTCACATCCGATGCTAAAATAATATTCTGGTATGAATGAAAACGATTGATATGCATTGCATAACGTACTGCCATGATCTGAAGTGCCGTGTCATCGTCATATTTTTTATCAATTAAAAATTTCGGACTGTCTGAACTGTCATCATATCTTAAAAAATCATAGACCTCCTGTGCCGTCATATCGCGTTTTTCCTGATCAAGCTCTGCCACCTTTTTTCCAAAGACTTCGGCCTTAAATCTTAACAGCGCATTTCCTGAAATGTTGAACTGAAGCTTGTTATTTTTATCATACTCAATAAAAAATTCCACCGATAAGTCGCTGTCATTTTTTTTCAAAATATATAAAAGTCTGTATATCATCGCATTTTTCTCTTTGGAGGTCAATGCCTGAGAGGAATCATTTGTTGCATAGATCACATTATAGGAAAGCTTGTTATATGCCAAAAGCTTCCCGTTACAATCATAGATATTACCACGCGATGCACTGATCTCACGCGTTTTTTCACCAAGCTTTTCCGTCTGCTTTGCATAGGTTTCCGTATCGGCAATCTGCAGGTGAAACATACGATACACGAGCACGGAAAAAAGCAGCACGAAAATAACACTGACCGGCAGCAGTCGTGAATAAAAAAATGCCACAATATATTCCTTTAGTGTATCTAACATAACAACAGTACCCCCTGAATCAATGCAGCTTTCCAAATGAAATGCAGACAGATCACTTACTCATTATTCTGCATTTTCTAAGTAATCAGCTTATCTCCGGTATGAACCAATTCTTCCTTGGGCGGATAGAGCTTTTCCTCGAGCCAATGCATAAATTTATATACAAATACACCGAAAATAATCGTATAGATTGCCTCCGGAACCATGATATCCAAAACATATGTCCAGATATGAAACCTTCCGCGCATCATAAACTGACAGATATAATACAACAAACCATATAAAAGATCGCTAAGTGCAATCGACGCTAACGGAATCGAAAGATCATCTTCAAAATATAATTTATTGGCAATCCCATTGATATATCCGACAATCACAAAAATTGCAATGGAAATCCCGATCACATCATTATAGATATAATCAATAAAAAAGCCACACAGAAAACCGGTATACATGCCGAATTTCCTGCCATACATAAAGCCGGATGCCGCTGTCAGAACCACAAACAGATTCGGCATCACACCGACCAGACGAATATGCGGAAAGATCGTCGTCTGTAGTATGAGCACAATGATGATCATAAAAAACATGCTCAAATAGCGTTTCATTTCAACATCTCCTCTAACTCCTCAGAAGCCTTAACTTCCGTAATGACAAGCACCATATTTAAACTTGTAAAATCCACAATTGGTGACAGATATCCATTTTGTGTCACATTGGAAGAATCCTTTTTCAAATCCCTCAGATATCCGATCGGGATTCCCGGCAGAAACTTATCGCTGATCTGTGAGGTCACAACCTCTGCACCATCCTCAATTTTGGCATTTCCCGGTATTCCCGAAACAGAAATCACTCCCTGCCTCATCAGCTCCAGATTCCCGCTGACGATACACCCCTCCGAATTATCTAATATCGTTCCGTACACATTGCTCTCATCATCAATGATCGAACGGACTCTTGCATAGGATTTGCTGACTTTAACTACTATTCCAACCAGTCCCTCGCCCGACATGACATTCATATTCTTTTTAATGCCGTCCTTAGAACCCTTGTCTATGACAAAGACATTACTCCAGTTATCCGGATCACTGCTGATCACACGGGCAGCAACCTTCGGCAGGTTTGCATACTGTTCGTCCAAGGAATAGATCTTTCTGAAATTCTGCAATTCATACTTGTCCTGCTGCAAAAGCTTGTTCTCAGCTGAAAGCTCATCAATCTGCTTTTTCAATTCTTCATTTTTCTTGATTTCCGTTTGTAAAGTAGTAAAATATTTTCGCTGTCCCGCAATCTTTTTCCCAACCGTATTGATTCCTTTCTGCATCGGAGTGATCACACTTCCGACTACGGTCCGGATCGGCGACATCTTATCCTCAAATCGATAAGATACGATACCAAGAATCAGGCAAAATACAAGAATTACCGCTAATATATATTTTGGATCGATTGTTATCTTTGTTTTCTTACGCATAACTTCCCCCGGTTATAATTCAATAGGGACTGCATACCGGCCGGCAAATTTCGGATGCTCTGCCAGATATCCCAGACCCTTTACCACTGTTTTTTCCGCATGAGTTACTGTATTTACCCGGATGTTTACCCGATTGGCAAAAAACTGATCTAACCCCGCAATCAAAGAAGTTCCGCCTGTCAGATAAATTCCGTTATCCCTGATCTCCTTTGAAATCTCCGGCGGTGTGTGTTCCAACATAGAACGGGTTTCCGATGTCATACTGGAAAAAATATCCTTTGTAAGCGGATAGATTTCATCTGCAGGAATGGTCATCTCTACCGGAAGCCCCTTAAGTACATCTCTGCCGATCACATCAATAGAATCGGCAATTTCACTGGCAGATACTAACTTTTTCTTTATGTTCTCTGCAGTTTTCAGTCCAATGACAAAATTATATTTTTTTCTCAGATAATTTTGAATATTTCTGTCAAAATCATTACCGCCATATGGAATCAATTTTGAAACCACAATACCTCCAAGTGACAAAATAGTAATTTCCGTCGTGTCAGCACCTAAATTCACCAACATGATTCCCCTGGATCTGTCAATATCGAGTCCCAGTCCTACGGCGTCCGCAATCGGTTTATCAATCAGAAAAACCTTTTTCGGTTTTGTCTGTGATTTGGTAATGATTTTCGAATAAGCTCTTTTTTCTACTTCTGTGATATCAGCAGGAACCGCAAGATAAAACTGACAATGCGTGAGCTTCCGCTTTCCTGAAATGTGTTCTCCCATATAGTCCCATAAGGAAACCATTTCATCTAAATGGGCAACCACCCCTCTGCTTAGCGGCAGGGAGACATGGATACTCGGTGGTGCCTTTTCAAACATTTCATATGCTTTTTCTCCGATTGCAATAGCCCTTTTCCCGTTTTCAAGCAAGGATACGGCGCTCCGTTCAGAAAGGATTACACCCTCTCCTTTTTTGTATACTTTAATGGCATTGGTTCCAAAATCAATACCAAAAGTCTTTTTTGCCATGCTAAATTCCTCCAGATTCTTCTATAAAGCTGCAGACATTTCCCTCTCAGACATCTGCTGCTATACGAGATAACCGCTCTCCCGAAAACTGGTATAACAGTTATCACCGATCACAATATGATCCGTCAGGGAAATTCCGATAAGGTTTCCCGCTTCCGCCACACGCTTGGTAAATATGAAATCATCTTTACTGGGTGTCGGATCACCTGACGGATGATTATGCAGTAACAGGATTGATACCGCCTTATATTTTAATGCATAATAAAAGAGCTCTCTCGGTGTAATCTGTGCAGAATCAAATGCTCCCACAGCAACATCGATTTCTTTCATAATGACATTTTTTCCATTCAGGATCAAAAGCTTGACCTTTTCCGTATCCAGATAGCGCATTTCCTGCATAAAATATGCGGCAACCTTTTCCGGCTCCGTGCAGCAGAAGCTGTCCACAGACACCTTGCTTTTCATCATTCGCTTGACAATCTCTCCCAGTGCCAGAAGCTGAACTGCTTTTACTTTTCCGATACCGTCAATTTCTCTCAGTTCCTCTGTCGTCACCTGAAAAAGTCCTGCAATATTTCTCCCCGGAAAGCCGGAAAGCAGTCCTCTCGCCATTTCGACAGCGCTTTGCCTTCTGCTTCCTGTCCTTAAGATCACAGCTAAAAGCTCTGCATCAGACAGACTTCTGATACCGTAAAGCTCCGCTTTTTCATATGGTTGTTCCGAGCTTGGCAGCTCCTTCATCGACATCTTTTGCTCTTTCATAGGCCTCCTTTTTCAGAGAACCTCCGTTTATGACAAAATTTGTCATAATTACACACTCTAATATATTACCACAAAACTCCCCGTTTGTATAGCAATACGTGTGAAAATATTGTGTATTTTTTCGTCATCTATTTACAAAAAACGGGAGCAGCTTCTCGTTTTTCAGCGCCTGTACCGACATCATAATGCCGAATTTTGCATGATACCAGGTAAGCCCGCCTTGAAAATACACAGCATAAGGCGGTTCGATCGGGCCATCGGCACTAAGTTCAATAGAAGATCCTTGGATAAAGGCCCCTGCCGCCATGATCACATCGCTGTGATATCCCGGCATTGCATATGGTTCCGGACTGACATGACTGTCCACCGGTGCGGCAGCCTGTATTCCTTTACAGAAAGCAATCACTCCCTCAGCAGTTCCCAGGGTGACAGATTGAATGATATCGTGGCGGGATTCCTTTCCATCAGGGACTACGGAAAATCCCAGGTTTTCATACACATTTGCAGCAAATATCGCCCCTTTTAACGCACCGGCTGTCACGACCGGTGCCAAAAAAAAGCCTTGAAAAAAGTCCCTGTTCACTCCCAAGGACGCACCAACCTCCTTGCCGAGTCCCGGTGCGGTAAGCCGGTAAGCACAAAGATCCACATATTCCTCTTTTCCGACAATATAGCCTCCGGCAGGTGCCAGGCCGCCTCCCGGATTTTTGATCAGGGAACCGACACATAAATCCGCCCCCACCTCTGTCGGTTCCATGGTTTCAACAAACTCTCCGTAGCAGTTATCTACCATGCAGATCACATCCGGCTTTTGTTCTTTTATAAAAGCAATCAGCTCTCCAATCTGCTTCACGGACAATGTTTTTCTGGTGGCATAGCCTTTAGAGCGCTGGATCGTGACAAGCTTTGTCTTTTCATTTAGTGCTTCTTTAATCGCCGGATAGTCAAAGGAACCATCATCTAAAAGAGAAACTTCTCTATAGGAAATTCCAAATTCCTTTAAAGATCCGGGCGGATTCTCCTCTTTGATCCCGATCACACCCTCTAACGTATCATAGGGCTTTCCGACCGGCGAAAAAAGTTCATCCCCCGGCCTTAGGAGCGCAGACAAAGCAACCGTCAGGGCATGTGTGCCACAAGCGATTTGCGGTCTTACTAAAGCAGACTCTGCATGAAAAACCTCTGCATAAACCTCCTCTAAGGTTTCTCTTCCCAGATCATCATATCCATAACCGGTAGAGGTTTCAAAGCATGCCGCGCTCACCTTGTGCTTCTGCATTGCAAGAAGTACCTTCATCTGGTTATATTCCGCTCTTTCATCAATCACTTCAAATCTTTCTTTCAATCTATGAAGATGCTCATTGCAAAAATCATAGACCTCCCCGTCAATTCCCGCTTCTAAATACATCTCTTTTAAATCTTCCATTGAAATCCTCCATAGATACCTGCCTGTCAAAATCCCCCTTACCTTCGGTATTGTAATCCCTATGCGATCTGTAAACAGATGACCGGCAGTTTTTTATTGAAAAAGAAAAGAAGAATCTCTAATACAGAAGTCAAGAATCTCCTTTTCATTTTTAAATTCTTCCTTTCGAATCCAGGTTACTTCTTTTTCTCTTTTAAACCAGGTAAACTGTCTTTTTGCAAAATGTCTGGTTTCCTTTTTAATCTTCTCAAAAGCTTCCTCAAAGCTTATGTTTCCCTCAAGCGCCTCTATGATTTCTTTATAGCCCAGCCCCTGCATGGAAACCATTTCTTTTCTGCAACCTGCTTCCAAAAGCATTTTCACCTCACTCACCAGACCATCCTCTTTCATCTTATCCACGCGTTCATTGATTCTCTGATAAAGGATTTCCCTCGGCAGACTCAGAACATAATACCGAAACCGGTAAGGCGACTCCCTTTGCTCCTGCGTTTCATTATGCTCTGAAATACATTCTCCTGTCTGATGAAAATACTCCAGTGCCCGGATCACCCGCTTTACATTATTGGGATGAATTTTTTCCGCTGCCTTAGGATCTGTTTCCTTCAGTCTCTCATGCAGCACTTTATTTCCATCTTTTTTCGCAATCTGTTCTAATTCTTTCCGGAACACCTGATCAGCATTTGTTTCAGAAAATTCAATATCATATAATACAGACTGGATATAAAATCCTGTTCCTCCGACAATGACCGGGCATTTCCCCTTTTGGTAAATTTCCTCCATTGCCTCCTTTGCCTTTTTCTGAAAAAGAGCAACATGAAATTCCTCCCACGGCTCTAAAATATCAATTAAATGATGTTTGATTCCCTGCATTTCCTCCGGACGGATCTTTGCCGTACCGATATCCATTTTTTTGTACACCTGCATCGAATCTGCTGAGATGATCTCTCCGTTGACAGCCCCTGCAAGTCCGATCGAAAGCTTTGTCTTTCCCACCGCTGTCGGTCCGGTCAGTATGATAAGCGGTCTTTTCATAAGCTCCTCCGTCTCTTTTACAAAATTCGTTTAAAACGTTTCTCTAACTCCGACTTTGTGACCGATATCATAGTCGGTCGCCCATGCGGACAATGATAGGGATTTTCCAAGGTCATAAGCTCTTTTAGAAGTTCTTCAACTTCAGGAAGAGAAAGCGTATTATTTCCCTTTACCGCCGCCTTACAGGACATTGTCGCCACCCGTTCTGTCAGGATATCCGGTGCTTTATTTCTTCCTCTGTCTTCTGCCAGAGAATCTATAACCTCTAAAAGCATTCCTTCTGTTTCAATATTGGGGAGATGTGCGGGAATCCCGCTCACTGCATATTCTTTTCCCCCAAACGGTTCCAGTAAGAAACCAAGTCCCTCCAAAAGCTTCCCATGCTCTTCGACCGCCTGCCTCTGTTCCATCGAAAGTGAAATAACCATCGGCGGATTCAGCATTTGGCTGGTCACCTCTCCCTCACGGATTTTTTTCATAAAACGCTCATATAAAACCTTTTCATGCGCCGCATGCTGATCGATCAGATACATCTTATTTTCATATTGCAAAATCCAGTAGGTCGAAAATACCTGTCCGATAATCTGTACTTCCTTTTGAATTTTCTCATCTAAAAATTCCTCTTCAAATAAGACCTCCTGCTTCACTTTTCCCGAAAAATTCCGAAGCTCTTTCCCTGTCTGCTCAAAAAGATACGAAGAATCCTCTCTGATGCCTTCTTCTTTTGGCTGTTTCCCTTCATAAGAAGTCTGTTCCGGCTTCTCTATCAGTTTGTTTCCCTTTGCTCCTTCCTGTACACGAACAGGCTCCTGCGCTGTTTTTTCCTGCACTTCCATTTGTTTCAGTTCTTCCTGTTCATGAACTTCGACCGGTACATCCTTTCTCTCCTTTTGAAGCACTTCCCTTTTCTGTACTTCAAATGGCTCAAAATTTACTTTTTCCTGAAAAATTTTCTCTTTTTTTTGTTCTTTCTTTTCTGTTTCCTTTGTCTGAAAAGTGATTTCAGGAATGAACTCCCTGTATTTTAATGTTTCCGCTATCCCGTGGCACACGCTTTGATAGATTTCCCGTTCATTATGAAAACGGATTTCCATTTTCTGCGGATGGACATTGACATCAATATATTTTGGATTGATTTTTAAATGCAGTGCCGTAAATGGATACCGATGCTGCATGGTGTATGGAGCATACGCATCCTCGATTGCCTTTTGGATGACGGGACTTTTAATATACCGTCCATTGATAAAATAATTCATCATAGCACGGTTTCCCCTTGATACAACCGGCTTTGCGATAAAACCGGTCATTTCACAGAATACCTCTTTTCTCTCTGCTTCTACAAGATTTGCCGTAATGTCCCTCCCATAGATATGATAAATAACATCTTTCAGATTACCATTTCCCGAAGTAGAAAGCTTTTGCTGCTTTTGCTGTAAAAGCCGAAATGAAATCTCCGGATGCGAGAGTGCCATCCTTTCCATTAAACTGCCGATATATCCGGCTTCTGTCTGGGAGGTTTTCAAAAATTTCAACCTTGCCGGCGTATTGTAAAAAAGATTTCTGACGAGAAATGTAGTTCCATCCGGACAGCCGACGCTTTCTGACAGCTTTTCCTCGCCACCATCGATTAAATAGCGTTCTCCCATCAAAGCATCCTTTGTCTTTGTGATCATTTCCAGTCTGGATACTGCTGCAATACTCGCCAAGGCTTCCCCTCGAAACCCAAGACTCGAAACAGATAAAAGATCCGTCATCGTACTGATCTTACTGGTGGCGTGCGGCGTAAAGGCAAGCTTAATATCCTCTTTTTCAATTCCGGAACCGTTATCCGTAATACGTATAAGTTCTTTGCCGCCATCGGTGATTTCTACAGTAACTGCCGTCGCTCCGGCATCGATTGCATTTTCAACCAATTCCTTCACCACAGCCATCGGCCGTTCGATCACCTCGCCTGCTGCGATCTTATTGATCGTATCCTGACTTAAAACATGAATCGCTGCCATATCGTATTTCCTTTCACATTTCCTGTATCCTTTTCTGTATCTGATACAACCGGTTCAGCGCCTCTAACGGTGTTGTCTCTGCCAGATCCATATCCTTCAGCTCTGAAATAATATCCTCCATCTCCATGCGATCCTCCGGAGGATCAAACAGAGAGAGCTGTCTCGGCATCTGCGCCGGTGTACTTTTCTCCAAATTTTCCGCAATTTCTTTCGTAATCCCTGTTATATCATTGGCACTCAGCATATCAGAAAGCTCCCCGGCTCTTTTGAGTACATTTTCCGGTACACCGGCAAGCTTTGCCACCTGGATACCATAGCTTTTATCTGCTCCGCCTTTGACGATTTTTCTCAGAAAAACAATATCCTCTCCCTGCTCCTTGACTGCAATGCAGTAATTATTCACACCGTCAAGCTTTCCCTCTAATTCCGTCAGCTCATGATAATGTGTTGCAAATAAAGTTTTTGCACCTAAAATCCTTGGATCAGCAATATGTTCGATCACAGCCCATGCAATACTAAGTCCGTCAAAGGTACTGGTTCCGCGCCCGATCTCATCTAAGATCACCAGACTTTTTTTCGTTGCATTGCGAAGGATATTGGCAACCTCTGTCATCTCTACCATAAAGGTACTCTGACCGCTTGCAAGGTCATCCGATGCACCTACACGCGTAAAAATCCGGTCAACCAGTCCGATTTTTGCAGATTTTGCCGGAATAAAAGAACCAATCTGTGCCATCAGTACTAAAAGTGCCGTCTGACGCATATAGGTGGATTTTCCTGCCATATTCGGTCCTGTGATAATTGCAATCTTGTGTTCGTCCTCATCCAAAAAGGTGTCATTCGGTACAAACAGATCATTCATGATCATTTTTTCGACAACCGGATGTCTTCCCTCTTTAATTTCAAGCACACCATCCTCGGTAATCTCCGGCCGTATATACTGGTTCTGCTCTGCCACCAGTGCAAGAGAGGTAAACATATCAATGGCCGCAATCTGCTTTGCCGTCCTTTGAATCTCCTCAATCTTTCCGTAAATTGCTTCACGCACCTCACAAAAAAGCTCATATTCCAGATGGTTCAAGCGATCCTCCGCACCTAATATCGTATCTTCTAATTCCTTCAGTCTCGGCGTTGTATACCGTTCTGCATTCACCAGAGTCTGCTTTCTTGTCCAGTCCTCCGGAACCAGATTTTGATAAGAATTTGTTACCTCTAAATAGTATCCGAATACCTTATTGAATTTTATTTTCAAATTCTTGATCCCGGTTCGCTCCTTTTCCGTCTCCAAAAGCTCTGTAAGCCATTTCTTTCCATCGGTTTTCGCTCTTCTAAGCTTATCTACCTCTTCATGGTAGCCATTCTTAATCATATCCCCCTCCCTGACAGAAAGCGGCGGTTCTTCCTTAATTGCCGCATCAATGAGGGTATATAATTCGGTCAGGGGATTCATTTCATCTCCATAGGTCTTTAAGAGCGTTCCGTCATAGCTCTGCAAAAGAGCCTTGATTGCCGGCAGCATGGAAAGAGACTGCTTCAATGCGATCAAATCCCTCGGATTCGCACTGCGATAGCTGATCTTGCTGATCAGGCGTTCCAAATCATAAATCGGATTTAAATATTCCCGAAGCTCCTCCCTATTGATCGCATTTTGATTTAAAAGCTCTATCGTATCTAAACGCCTGATAATCTCTTCCTTTTGCAAAAGCGGCTGCTCGATTGCATTTCTTAACATTCTTGCTCCCATAGCGGTTTTTGTTTTATCAAGAACCCAAAAAAGGGAACCTCGTTTTGCTTTTTCCCGCATGGTTTCGCTAAGTTCTAAATTCCTTCTGGTTGCCCGGTCAAGGGACATATATCGATTTGACACATAGGGCTTCAGCTTTGTAATATGATCTAAGGAGATTTTTTGCGTTTCTGTCAGATATTGCATCACAGCACCTGCCGCAATGATACCGATACTGTAATCGGTAAGTCCAAGTCCCGAAAGAGCCCCGACTTTAAAATGACGCTCTAATACCTCCCTGCATTTTGCCTCATCAAAATACCAGGAATCCAACGCCGAAACAACAATATTTAATCTTCCGGAAAGATCATCAAAATCGATTCCACTGACAAAAAAAGAATCATTGCAAATAATTTCAGACGGTAATACTTTTCCAATCTCATCTAATAATTCTCCCGTTGTCTGAAACTCTGCCACGTAATAATCTCCTGTCGTCACATCCACATAGGAAACTCCGTATGCATTTGTTGTATATACGACACACATCAGATAATTATTCCTGCTTTCATCAAGGGCGCGCGCATCTAAATTCGTACCGGGAGTAACGATCCTTATAACATCTCTTTTTACAAGTCCTTTTGCCTGCTTCGGATCTTCAACCTGCTCACAGATTGCAACCTTATAGCCCCTCGAAACCAGTTTATTCAGATATCCGTCTACAGCATGAAATGGTACTCCGCACATTGGCGCACGCTCCGGAAGGCCACAGCTTTTTCCGGTCAAGGTAAGCTCTAATTCCTTTGAGCATGTTTTCGCATCATCGAAAAACATCTCATAAAAATCTCCTAAACGATAAAAAAGAATACAGTCCTTGTATTCCTCTTTGGTTTCGATATACTGCTGCATCATTGGTGTGAGTGCCATCTCTTCTTCCCCGCTTTCCACAATACAAAAGAATGAGTAACACGATAAGCCGAGTTCTGTATAAGAAACTGACAAATAGAATCAATTAGCTGAATTATCAAGCCGGTTTCCCTGACAATCATCTATCTAGACCTGCTGTTACCAACAGGCTCAAGCGACCTACCCGGAACACGACGGGCCGCCGTATCATTCCTGTCTGGTCTTGCTTCGGATGGGGTTTACAGCCGCCGCCTTTGTTACCAAAGACGCGGTGAGCTCTTACCTCACCTTTTCACC
>CADBMH010000045.1 GCA_902795705.1 uncultured Lachnospiraceae bacterium
AGGTTTTTCTCGAGGAAGACGATCAACTGGAGTTTCTGAGGGAACTTTCCGGCTATTTCTCTGGGGAGGTTCAGAGTGGAACAATAATCAGATTATATGAATTGAATACAGAATGGGATGAATCAAAGATTGATCTCTTAAAATCTTCCTTGTCAAGATTGATATCACCATTTGATAAAGTTGATGATTTTTCAATATCATTATTTCAAAAGGACTCTGAAGAAAGTATTAAAATTGAACCACATGCATTCATCAAGAAGCCTGTTTATAGTATTGCGGGAACAGTAGATTCATCTGGAACAATAGCGTGGGAATACCGATATGCGCCGAAGGGGGAAACTATCAATAGTAAGGACGGGAAAATCACCTGGGAAGAAGCATCCAAAGGCTTTGATAGACCAATAAGAATAGATGAAGACAATGTGCAAACCAAGCCGTATACTTGTGGTCCATTTTCATTTGAAATAAGGGCATGGGATTTAGATTCGGATAGTGTGGGCGATCTTCATGAAGCGTTTGATGTTCAAAAAAGAGAAATCCGGCAAACCATTTCAAGATATAAAGGCATTTCCGTATATCGAGACAATGTTTTAGTATTGCCAAAGTCTGATGCATCAAAAGATTGGCTTGGCATTGATGTACGACGTATCAGTGCTATCGGAAAGAGGCTTAGCACTAGCCAGATGGTGGGTATTTTATCCATAACCCAAAAAGATAATCCAGAACTAAAAGATACTACAGATAGAGAAAAACTCGTTGATACCGAGGAATATAAACAGTTTTGCAAAGCGACAGAGGCTGTCATTGGAGTTTTAGAGAATAATAGAAACATAGATAGAAAGAAGAATACTCCGGTAAAAAATCCAACTCTTACTGATTTGCTTTCACCCCTATCGCCGACCGCGCTTGAATCAAAAGTTGAATTAATGATAAAAGGCGGAAGTAGTTCAGAAGAAATCTTAGATACGATTCACGAATACAGTGCTGATACAGAAAGTAGTCTGAATGAATTGAATGACCGTTTGGTCTATTATGCACAGGCGGCATCATTAGGCTCTATATCAGTTGTTATTATGCATGAAATAAGAACGGGGATGACTGTTATAAAAAGGTTCTTGAACAAAATACGAGGGAAAAAGGAACTGTTTGATACAAGAACAGCAGAATACTTTGAGGACGCTGAAAACAGCCATGCCAGACTGCTTGATGTTGCAGACAGCTTTGCGCCACTTTATAGGAAAGGGCTAGCTAAAGAAAAGAATTCCGTTAATGTATTAGAGGCGGCAAATAATAGTGTACGTTTGATTTCAGCAAAAAAGGAAGCAAAAAATGTTTCCTTTGAAATTGAGATTGATCCCCTCTGTACCGCAAATATGCATACTGGAGAACTTCAAACAATTTTTATAAACCTACTTGATAATGCCTGTTATTGGCTTCAGGAAGTTGAAGGCGAGAAAAAGATAAAAATACAGCTACTTGAAGGGCACAATGGAAAAAAAGAAATCCGCGTGTCAGATAATGGTCCAGGAGTTCAGGTTAATGAAAAAGAGAAAATCTTTAATCCTGGAATAACTGCAAAGCCCAATGGAATAGGTATGGGCCTTGTAATCGTAACAGAGTTACTAGACAAACATAATGATACTATACGGTTAGAAACGCCTGGCGATATTGGCGGTGCTACATTTGCTTTTACTTTAACATAAGGGGTAGTGTATGAAAGTGCTAATTGTTGATGATGATCCTGTTAGTGTAAAAGGAATAATTGATCATTGTGAAGATCAACACTGGAATAATAAGATTGCAGATTTTAATGATTGTTTTAAGGAAATATTGATTTCAGATCCAGATGTTATAGTTCTAGATTGGTGTGCAGATCCTGGCGATAATTCAGGTATGGCAATTTTGGAAAGCATCTGGACAAACGGTTACCGCCCGGTAGTTATTTTTTCAGGAAATATAGATATAATAACTCTTCCCGAAGAATACACAAACTCAGGCTTAATTAAAATGATAAGTAAAGGGGATGAGACCCCGGTAAATGATTTCCTTGATAACTTAAAAGATTCTCACTCGGCAATATCTTCTTTTAGGAAGGAGCTTGGAAAGTCTGTCATAGAAGCTTTTAGAGTACTGGATCCTATACAAAAGGCGTCAGGGGATTATCTTGGAGATGATGTGATTAAATACCTGTTGGCAAAACGGGCAGTAAATTACTTTGACTTAGAGAAAATAGATGTTTTATTGCCTGCATGGGCAATATATCAATATCCCCCTGCAGTAAATGCCTTTCTTACGGTATGTGATATTTTGAGAAAGGCAAC
>CADBMH010000046.1 GCA_902795705.1 uncultured Lachnospiraceae bacterium
AAAATTCATCCCATACCAGCCGGCAATCAGGGAAAGCGGGAAAAAAATCGTTGTGATGATCGTCAAAAATTTCATGGTATCATTTTGTTTGATCTCAATTTCTGCTTGATATACCTCTTGTACATCTAAAATATATTCTCTTACAAACTGGGTTTCATCGATCAGACGGTCGATCCGGTCGATGTAATCATCAAAATCACCGGTTTCCTTTTTTGAAAAGTTCGTTTCTAGTTCTTTTTTTATTTCATTTGCAAATTCCACTAATTGGTGATAGTAATGATAATATCTTGTGATGTTTTTTTTAAAGTCCAATATGTCTGAATTGAAATTCCGGACGGTTCCGTTTAAAATCCGGTCTTCCAGTAATGTGATTTCCCGTTCTGCCTTTTCAATCGCAAGGCTTTCCTGCTCGGAAAAGCTTTCGAGCCATTCGTAGAGAAAGGAGGGGATTTCCGGCTTTTCGGTATTGATCTGGTTCAGATGATTTTGCAGAAGTTCTTTTTCGCGCTCAGAATCGGTAAGGATCAGAATTTTATTTTGGTCGAACAGTAAGACATAATCTAAAGAGGTGCTCTGTGTGACACCGGGGATATGAAAAGCGAGGAGGGTACTCTTGTCTTTCTTTTTCAGCTTGAAGAAGCTGAGTCCATGTGCTTTTTTGCCTAAAGGAAAAAAATGCTGCCAGGAGGTGCCTGCCTGGTAGTTATTCCATGTTTCCAGTCTGACTTTCTCATTACCTTTCATCGGTGTGTCTCCTTTCGCTCTGTTGCGTTCTCTCTAAAATTATGATTGCCAATTTTCTACTTTTTATGCGGAAAAATATATTTTCAAATTGACCGATTCTTTGTCTGGTGGTATAATTATAATTTAGATGTATCATTTTTTACATTTATTATTATGGCAACAGGAGGAGAAAAAAATGTCACAGTTTTTAAAGGATTTAAGCATTCGGATCAAAATATTAGGTCCGGTGGCGGTTTTAGGTGTTATGCTGATTATCGTAGGAGCGATGGGGGTTCTGGGAACGACAAGCATCATGCATGAAAGCAATGATATCGCAGAAAACTATATCACCGGTATTGAAAAGACAGGTGAGATCAGCAGTTCCTATCAGTCCCTGAGACGAGTGGCTTTTGCGCATATAGTAGCAAGCAATTCGAAGAATACGGAGCTGATGGGAAATCTGGAAAAGGAAGGTCAGGAGTTAAGAGCTGCGGTCGGTGAGGCGGCAGAGGCATATAAAAAAGCAGTCCGCGTGGATGTACAGCAGCAGGCGGTAGAGAAGTTCGAAAAGGACTTTGATGCCTACATGCAGGTCTGGGATGCGATTTTAGCGGCAAGCGGAAAAGGAGATACTGCTACGGCAAGCCAGAAGGCAAATACAGAGCTTCGTGAAAAGGGAAGTGCGATCACGGAATCTCTGGATGCGATGAGTGAATCTTTAACAAAGGGTGTCGAGGTTGCGGTATCTTCACAGGAGAAGACCTTTAAATCTTCAAGATTAACCATTTATATTTGTATCGGAATCGGTATGCTTGTATTGGCATTTACCGTATGGGTATCCTGGGTTTGGTGCTGTAAGCGTCTGATCAATATCAATAAGCAGCTAAGAGATATCATTAAGTCCATCGAAGAGGGACGCGGTGATCTGACCAAGCGTGTGCAGAGCTTCTGTACAGATGAGATTGCGACCTTGTCAGCAGGTATCAATGTGTTTATTGAAACCTTACATAAGATCATGGGACAGATCAATGTCAGTTCAACACAGCTTGGCGATATTGTGAAGCTGGTATCGGAGAAGGTGGATACGACGAATGATAATTCCGTTGATATCTCAACGGCTATGGAAAACCTTTCCGCTTCCATGGAGGAGGTTTCTTCTACCGTTGAGGGAATCAAGGATAATGTCGGAATTGCGGATTCCAATATTGCAGAGCTTGCAGGGGAATCTCACAAATTATATGACTATGCGAACCAGATGCAGGAACGTGCAAGAGCCATGGAGCAGGAGGCTGTTGAAAACAGCAAGACGACCAGTGAAGTGGTGGATGGTATCGTTGAAAGCTTGAAGAGAGCGATTGAAGACAGTAAGAGCGTAGAGAAGGTCAACAGCTTGACGGATGAGATTTTAAATATTTCCAGCCAGACCAATCTGTTGTCCCTGAACGCATCGATTGAGGCAGCGCGTGCCGGTGATGCAGGACGCGGTTTTGCAGTCGTTGCAGATGAGATCAGCCAGCTCGCGAATTCAAGCCGTGAGGCTGCAAGCAATATCCAGGCGATCAATAATATGATCGTAAAGGCGGTCAATGAACTGATCCAGAGTTCTGATGATATGGTGAAGTATATTACGGAAAATATTCTGCCGGATTATGAAAACTTCGTAAAAGCGGGAAGACAGTATAATGATGATGCAGTCCATGTCAATGAGACGGTTACGATGTTTAATAATATGTCTGATAAGCTGAAGGAAATGATGGAGAACATCACCAGTGCGATTACGGAAATTGCTTCTACCGTTGATGAGAGCGCGGACAGTGTTTCGAATGTTGCTGCCAATACGAATGGTCTTGTAAGAGATATCGGTGAGATTGCATCTGCGATGGATGATAATAAGCAGGTAGCAGGCTCTTTGGAAGAAGAGGCAGACCGCTTTATCAATCTGGATGTGACGGCGTAGGCCGGGATTCGCTGGAGGCAAAAGAGATTTTGCTTCCGGCATGTTTTGTGTATAGAGGGAGAATTATGAAAAAGAAAGAACAGATACAGCGGTGGGTACAGTTGTTTTTGCTGGCAGTTTTGGCAGGATGTGCAATCGGGATCGGTGGTGCGGTTTATCTTTCGATTGATGTAAAAATCGCAGGAGCCCTGATGTTTACGATAGGTTTATATTCCATTTGTGTTCATGGACTAAACCTCTATACCGGCAAGGTAGGATATCTTTTTGAAAAGAAGCCTGCTTATCTTCTTGAGCTTTTGATCATTTGGACCGGTAATCTGGCAGGAACGTTTCTGATGGCAGTTCTTTTGCTCTGTACAAGGGTGAAAGGGATATCAGAGCTTGCGAAAACTATGTGTCAGGCAAAGATTGAGGATAATTTCGGGAGTTTGCTGGTATTAGGTATTTTTTGCGGTTTTTTAATGTATGTTGCCGTAGATGGATATGCAAAGACGAAGAATCCCATTATTCTGTTTATGGGAGTTGCAACGTTTATCCTGAGCGGATTTGAGCACTGTGTTGCAGATATGTTCTATTTTTCCGTGGCTGAGATGTGGTCACCGGATGTATTTTTACGGGTTCTTGTGATCACATTGGGGAATTCGATCGGAGGAGTTTTGATTTCTCTGGTGAAAAAGATAAAGCCGGCGGGCGCGTAGGCTGTTCGGAAACATATTTGACGAAAAAGGATAAAAATGGAGAAAATTCTGTTTTTATCTTTTTTTATCTTTGTATTTATGACGGAAAGAAATTTCAATCTTTTATTTTTTTACTTGACAGGAATCAGATATATGTATATAATTATGTACATAAAATGTATTTACATACTAAAACAGTATGAATATAGGAAATATATGATTTGTACATGGGAAACATCATGTACAATGTGATGGAAAGGAGATTAAAAGCATGGGAAAGATTTATAAGAGTGTGACGGAATTGATCGGAGGAACTCCTATTTTGGAGATCAGCAATTTCAGTAAGGAAAATGGATTAGAAGCAACCTTGCTTGCGAAGCTTGAGTATTTTAATCCTGCCGGAAGTATTAAAGACAGGATTGCAAAGGCAATGATCGAGGATGCGGAACAGAGTGGAAAGCTAAAGGAAGGTTCTGTGATTATTGAGCCGACCAGCGGTAATACGGGAATCGGTCTGGCAGCACTTGCTGCCGCAAAGGGATATCGTATTATCCTGACGATGCCGGAGACGATGAGTGTAGAGCGCAGAAATCTTTTAAAGGCATATGGTGCGGAGTTGGTTTTAACTGAGGGTGCCAAAGGAATGAAGGGTGCCATTGCAAAGGCAGAAGAGCTTGCAAAGGAAATTGAAGGCTCCTTTATACCGGCACAGTTTGAGAATCCTGCGAATCCTGCTATACATAGGGAAACGACAGGTCCGGAAATCTGGGAGGATACAGATGGAAAGGTTGACATTTTTATTGCCGGTGTCGGAACCGGTGGTACGGTTACCGGTGTAGGAGAATTTTTAAAATCAAAGAATCCTGATGTAAAGATTGTTGCCGTTGAGCCGGCGACATCACCGGTATTATCGAAGGGGACAGCAGGACCGCATAAGATTCAGGGAATCGGAGCCGGTTTTGTTCCGGATACCTTAAATACCAAAATCTATGATGAGATTGTTCCGGTTGAGAATGAGGATGCCTTTGCGGCAGGCAGGGCATTTGCAAAGGCAGAGGGTGTGTTAGTCGGTATCTCTTCCGGCGCGGCACTTCATGCAGCAAGTGTTTTGGCAAAGCGTCCGGAGAATAAAGGAAAGAATATTGTAGTTCTTCTTCCGGATACGGGAGATCGTTATTTGTCTACGGCTCTTTTCCAGGATTAGAGTAAACAGGACGGCAGATATATCGAATGTGACAGAGCCGGAGTGGAAAGTAGAAATAAAAAGGGCATCACGGAATTGTGATTGTGATGTCCTTTTTTGTTATCTTTTCTTGAAAAAGCGCGTAATATTTGTTATGATTAGATGAATAGGAACATGAAGGTGAACTATGGCAAAGCAGAATGAGCTTGTCGGCTTTGGATATAGTGAAGCGATGGAAAGAAGGAGGTACAAAAATGGGATTTATTCAGGCATTTGTTGGAGCAGCAGGCGGCACGCTTGCAGATCAGTGGGTGGATGTGATCGTGCCGGCAGAGGCACCGCCTACGGCAGGTGTGATTCCGGCAGTACAGAAGGGTACGAATGCGGGACGCGGTTCTAACACAAAAGGATCAGAGGCAATCATTACAAATGGAAGCAAGATCCGGATTCCGGACGGCTATGTGTTAATTACGCTTCAGGACAATATGGTGACGGGAATTATAGCGACACCGGGAGGCTATACTTTTACCTCGGATGATCCGAATGCACAATCTGTTTTTACCGGCGGGGGACTTATGGATGGGGTGATCAAACAGGCGTTTGAGCGTTTTAAGTACGGCGGAGTACCGGGCAGCAGTCAGGCGGCTGTTTTTGTCAATATTAAAGAGATTCCGAATAATAAATTCGGAACACAGTCTGAAATCTATTGGGATGATATGTATATGAATGCACAGGTTGGTGCTATGGTTCGCGGTACATATACATTGCAGATTACAGATCCGATTACATTTTTGAAGAATTTTGTGCCGGTTTCTTATGTGACGGGTGGAAAGATTTTTGATTTCGCAGATATGGACAATGATGCTTCCGAGCAGCTTTTCTCCGAGGTGGTCGGTTCGCTTGGTGCAGCATTTTCTAATTATTCGAATGATCCGGCAAGAGGAAACCGTATGGCGAAGATCCAGGGGGATCAGATCGGCTTTGCAAAGTCATTGTCACAGGCGGTCGAGGACGGATATCAGTGGAAGTCTGACAGAGGCTTGGAAATCGTGAAGGTTGCCATCATGGCGATTGAATATGACGAGGATTCCAAGGCACTCTTATCCGATGTGAAAAAAGCAGATGCGCTTTCCGGAGCAAGAGGAAATTCCTTCATGCAACAGTCTGTTGCGCGTGGTATGGAAGCAGCAGGTCAGAACGGTGGTGCCGGTGCTATGGGTATCATGGGTATGGGACTTGGTGCAGTAGGCAATGGTGTTGCCGGACTCCAGCAGCCGGCAGGAGGCATGATGGTAGGAGCGAATGCGGGAATGCAGCAGGCAGCCGCACAGCCTGCCGCACAGCCGGCGGAGGATCCTGTAGCTAAGATGAAACAGATGAAAGAACTTTTAGATGCCGGCGTGATCTCACAGGAGGAATTTGATGCGGCAAAGGCGAAGTATCTTGGTATATAATGGAGGAGGCCTATGGCAGAAGAAGGAATAAATGTGATTGATACAGGGGAAGGGGCAAAAGATGGACAGACCAAGTGTCCGAAATGTGGCGCAACCGATATCAGTCTGAACACATCTACCGGAATGCTTCGATGCAATTTCTGCAGGCATACATTTGCTCCGGAAGCACTGGATGATATGAATACGGGCGTTGGAGACCTGCAGGGAGATGAAATCGGATCCGGAGCGGCGGATATTGATGAAAATGCCGATCAGACCATGACATTAAAGTGTACCAGTTGTGGGGCAGAGGTCGTTATCGACTTGAGTGAAAGCTCCCAGGCAAGGTGCCACTGGTGCCGTAATATGCTGTCGATCAATTCGAAGGTGCCGAATGGTACTGTCCCGGATGTCGTATTGCCGTTTAAGATGAAAAAGGATGAGGCGGCAAAGAGGATTGATGACTATGTGAGCAAAAGGAAATTCTTTGCCAATAAAAACTTCCGGGATGAATTTAACCCGGATAATGTCATGGGAGTGTATTTCCCTTATATGCTGGTGGATATGAAGGGGCATGCGTATTTTTCCGGCGAGGGAGAGAAAAAGATCGGTTCTTATGAAAGAAAGATTGATGATGAACATTCTGAAACCATCTACAAGGTAGAAAGCTATTCTGTAGAGCGTGACTGTGATGTAGAGATTGATGATCTGACGGTAGAGTCAAGCTCCAGACGTGCGGGAGGTTCGAATAAAAGTGAGACCAATAATATCATCAATGCCATCCTTCCGTTCGACACGGAGAACAGTGTGAAATATGATGCAAATTATCTGAAAGGATTCACATCGGAAAAGAGAGATGTGAACAAGGCAGATCTTCAGCCTGTTGTGGACAGTCAGGAAAAGGAGGCAATTAAATTCGCTCTGAATCAGAGTGTCAGTCAATATGACAGAGGCGTGCGCTGGGATCATGTAGATGTGAATAAGGAGGGAGAGAAATGGCTTGCGGCATATCTTCCTGTATGGCTCTACAGTTATGTGGAAAATCCGGGAAGCCAAAAGGCACTGACACATTATGTCGCAGTTAATGCAAGGACAGCAGAGACCGTCGGTAGCGTGCCGTTAAATAAGGGACGGATCTGGCCGGTATCGATTTTGGCCGGAATCATTGTGGCTGCCCTGATTGGAATATTCTGTATGGCGACCGGTGGTACCATTACTTCCGAAAATCTACCGATGATTTTGATCGGAGGTCTGATCGGCCTTGGAATCTGCTATGCGATGATTTACAGCAAATACAGGAATACCGGTGCCAGACACCATTTTGAACATGAAACGAAGATTAAGTTAGGACATATCAATGCTTCGGATACGAAAATCAGGCGGTTTGAGACTGAAGACAGTTCCATGAACGGTGCCAATAATACAAAGGTATTTATTGAGCACATGGAAAAGGGATAACGGAAATGATGTTTTTGCACAGGCACCGGGAGAAAACATGAGAGATGATTAGGTCTTGTATTTTCAATTTATCTGTGTTATGATTCGATGAAAAGACAGTTCATTAGTACCATCCTGTCTATAAAAAAAACCAGGACTGCTGATATTAGTTTGGCTTTTAAAAATTTTAAGAGTTTTAACAGCCAGGGAAATAGAAAGAAAGGCAGACTCCGTCTGCCTTTCTTATAGTTTATGGAAAATTGGGGCAAAACGGTGTTGTGTTACAGGAGGACGAAGCATGTATCAGTTGACGATTGAGCAAAGTTTTGATGCGGCACATTTTTTGGCAGATTATAACGGAAAGTGCGGAAATATTCACGGGCATCGATGGAGAGTGGTACTTCATATAGAAACAGAACATTTGAAAGAGGATATGCAGGAACGTGGAATGGGAGTGGATTTTTCTGTATTAAAAGCAGAGTTAAAAAAAGTTGTAGATATTTATGACCATAATTTTTTGATTGAAAAGGGAAGTTTAAAGAAAAAGACAATGACTGTGTTGCAGGAGGAGGGCTTTCATATGGTAGAGCTTCCGTTTCGACCGACGGCAGAAAATTTTGCAAGGCATTTTTATGAAGAATTTGTAAAATCGGAATATCCGGTTGCCATGGTTCAGGTATATGAAACACCGAATAATTGTGCGACATATTTTCCGTGATAGAGCAATTATTTAATTCGTTTACTATATTGTGATAGGAGACTGGAATATGACTGAGGGAGCAAATGACATTTTTGAAGTAATGGAGATTTTCGAAAGCATCAATGGGGAAGGAAGAAAAATGGGGGAGCTGGCTGCTTTTATCCGTATGAAGGGCTGCAATTTAAACTGCAGGTTTTGTGATACGAAGTGGGCGAATGAAAATGAAGCAGAAGCAACTTATATGACATTAGAGGATATCCTGGAGACGATTGAGGTTTTTCAGGTGAAAAATGTCACCTTGACCGGAGGGGAACCGATGGCAAACAGGAAAATTTATAAGCTGATCATGGCATTAGTGGACAAGGGATATCAGGTTGAGGTAGAGACAAACGGAAGTATTGATATTTCGGAATATGCCCTTCTTGCAGATATCATTTCGTTTACCATGGATTATAAGCTTCCCGGAAGCGGAATGGAGGAAAAAATGCTTCTTTCAAATTTTAAGCTTTTGGGGAAGAAGGATGTGATCAAGTTTGTGGTGTCCGATAAAGAGGACTTAGAACGGGCATATGAGCTTTGTCAAGAGGAGTTTGGGGAGAGCGAGGCAGCCATTTATCTGAGTCCGGCTTTTGGGGTGATCGAACCTGAGGAAATCGTGGAATTTATGAAAGAAAAGCATTGGAACGGCGTTAAGCTTCAGCTGCAGATCCATAAGGTGATCTGGGAGCCGGATAAAAGGGGAGTATAAAACATGAAAAGATTTTCTAATGCTTACAGCATGTGCTGTTTCGCAAAGAAAATCTAAGTTTCATGTAAAGAAAATCGCAAAACCAGCGATTTTCCACTGTTATTTGTGATGCAGCGAAGCTGCATCATGGGGGTAGTGTGAAAGGAGAGAACGACTGTGATTGATACTGAGGCGATTAGGAAGCATATCAGAGGGATTTTAGAAGCTTTGGGAGATGATCCGGACAGAGAGGGATTAAAGGAAACGCCGGAGCGTGTCGCAAAGATGTATGAAGAGATTTTTGAGGGGATGAATTATACCAATCATGAAATTGCCATGATGTTTGACAAGACCTTTGAAGATAAGATGGATTTTGAAACAGACAGTCAGGATATGGTCATTGTGCGGGATATTGATATTTATAGCTATTGTGAACACCACATGGCACTGATGTATGATATGAAGGTAACGGTTGCATATATTCCGAAGGGAAAGGTGATCGGACTGAGCAAGATTGCCCGAATCGCAGATATGGTGGGAAAGAGACTGCAGCTGCAGGAACGGATCGGTTCGGATATTGCCGAGGTCATGCAGGAAATTTTAGGAAGTGAGGATGTAGCCGTGATGATCGAGGGAACACACAGCTGTATGACTGCCAGAGGTATTAAAAAGACACAGGCAACAACGAAGACCTATACGCTCAGGGGGGCATTTAAGGAGAATCAATTTTTACAGATGAGGTTAGGATAGTATGAAAGCAATGGTACTTAGCAGCGGCGGAGTAGACAGTACAACCTGTCTTGGGATTGCTGTACAGAAATACGGACGGGAGAATGTAATCTCCCTTTCCATCTATTATGGACAAAAGCATGATAGGGAAATTCATTCTGCGAGAGCGGTTGCAGAGTATTACGGAGTGGAGCATTTGGAACTGGATCTTTTGAAGATATTTTCATACAGCAATTCTTCTCTGTTAAAACATTCCCCGGAAGAAATTCCGAAGGAATCTTATGCAGAGCAGCTTGGGGAAACAGACGGAAAACCGGTTTCCACTTATGTTCCTTTCCGGAATGGTCTGTTCCTTTCTTCGGCAGCAAGCATTGCGCTTTCGAAGGGATGCAGCGTGATCTACTATGGCGCGCATGCAGATGATGCGGCGGGAAATGCCTACCCGGACTGCAGCTTGGAATTTGAGCGTGCGATGAATGAGGCAGTCTTTTTAGGAAGCGGGAAGCAGCTTAAGATAGAAGCGCCATTTGTCGGACAGACAAAGGCAGAGGTCGTAAAAAAGGGTTTGGAGTTAAAGGTGCCATATCATCTGACATGGAGCTGCTATGAAGGTGGTGAAAAGCCGTGCGGTATCTGCGGAACCTGTATTGACCGGGCAGAGGCATTCCGGCTGAATGGGGTAGAGGATCCGGCAATTACGGGATGAGTGAATCTAAAATCAGAAAATGAGGTAAACAGAATGTCTGAAAGCAGAAATAAGGAAGGACTTACCCTTTTGGGAAATCAGAAGACTGAATATAAAGATGATTATGCACCGGAGGTTTTGGAAACCTTTGAAAATAAGCATCCGGAGAACGATTATTTTGTGAAGTTTAATTGTCCGGAATTTACCAGTCTCTGTCCGATTACGGGGCAGCCGGATTTTGCATGTATTACGATTTCTTATGTTCCGGCAGAGAAAATGGTGGAGAGCAAATCGCTAAAGCTTTACCTGTTCAGCTATAGAAATCACGGAGATTTTCATGAGGATTGTGTCAATATCATCATGAAGGATCTGATCCGGCTGATGGAACCTAAATATATTGAAGTGTGGGGGAAGTTTACGCCGCGCGGAGGTATTTCTATCGATCCGTATTGTAATTACGGAAAACCGGGGACAGAGTGGGAAAAGGTTGCAAAGGACAGGTTGTTTCATCATGATATGTATCCGGAGAAGGTAGATAACAGATAAAATGGAACATATTTCTTCGAAACTTCATTAATGTCCAACGCTTGCAAAGCAAGCTATAAAATCATAGACATTTTTATGAAAAAATAAGGAGGTTTATAAAATTGGAGAAAAAAAAGGTATTGCTTTGTCCGGCGACAATGGGAATTGATTTGGGAGACGGTAGTGAGCGGGCGGAGTATGTTGGTCAGGATTATATCCTGCATACCCTGGGAAGACCGCATAGAAATATCAATATTATGTATACCTATTATCCAAAGGACAAGGAGTGGCCGCAAAGGATCAGTGAAGCGTGTAAGGATATGGAAATTCACTTTCAGTGGGATTATCCGTATGATGACTATTATCCGTATGAAGGCGGACTTGGAAAGGATACATCCGGACAGCCTTTTGAGCAGATGAGAGATATCCGGAAACACGGGCAGGATGTTACGCTTACATTGACGATTGACTGTTCTTTAGAAGAAGAATATTTGACAGCGATTGCGAAGGAGCTTCGGACATTTGGACGAATGCGGCTCCGTATCAATCATGAGTGTTCCGGGGACTGGTTTACACATAACCAGCGTTTTTCTTATGAAGAAATTGGTGCTTTTTTTGTGAAATTTTGTGAAATATTAAAAAAAGAAGCTCCGAATGTACGAACAGTTTTCTGCGCCGGAGCGGTGATGGATTTAAATGACGAAAACAGCAGGGTGCAGTATGAGGAGGAGTTTTTAGAGGCATACCGGATTGCGGATATCTGGTCTATGGACTGTTATCTGGCGCTCCACTACGGCTGGCCGTTCGATATCTGTGAAAAGGATTCGGATAGCTATGCGGTCACACCGGTCGAGGTTTTTTATCAAAGGCTGGAAAAATCTTCGAAACGATTTACTGCGTTGAATCACGGGAATCTGAAGCCTCTTGTGGTTTCGGAGTTTAATACGGATGGTGATGTGACCGGACCTTTGCACCAGGGAGAATCCATTAGGAAATTTATAGCACGGCTGAAGGAAGAGCATGCGGAAGGCTGGTTTGATGGATTTTCTATGTACCAGTTCCGGGATAGAGGAAGATTGGGACTTGAAATCGAAGATCCGAATAACAAATCTGTGGGGATTCCACAGCCTTTATTGAAGGAATATAAAGAGATTATCTCCGATCCGTATTTTCTGCCGAATTATGAAGAAAAGGAAAAGACAGAGCTTCCGGTGAAGCTTCGCTGGGGAGGAGCAGAGGATGCGGATGGTATTCTTATCTATCTGGAATTAGAAAGGACGCCGGAGTTTTTTGAAATCATTTTAGATAAAGAAGGAAATTTTATGCTCCAGATTGAAGGAAAATGGTTTTATAAAGCGCCGGGTACAGAGCGTATTGACCTGATGCCGCTCTTTTTCGAAGGTGGACCTTTGGCTGAGGAGAAAGCAGAATCAAAAGAGGAATGCGGATGTGGGCATCATCATGAGGAAGAAAAAGAATGTGGCTGCGGTCATTATCATGAAGAGGGTGAGGAATGTGGCTGTGGTCATCATCATGAAGATGGAGATGAGTGCGGTTGTGAAAAGCAGCATATTTATCTGGCAGTTGCAATTTTTGCGCCTCCGGCGACAGGGGAAAATGATCCCGCGCAGGGAGAGGATTGGGCAGAAAATTATTATTATACGATGAAAAAGGAACCGGAATTCCGGATTCGCTATGAAGCTGTGAGGGAAGTGCCGGAAAAGGAAGCATGAGAGTCTGCATAGTAAAATGTACAGCAGATTTTCTTGTGGTTTTCAATGGTAGGGAGCCAAGTAATAATAGAAAGCGGGGAGCAGGATGGCACAGGTAACAGTAACATTGAAAAGGGGAGAGGGGCGCACGATAAAAGGCGGCGGCATGTGGGTCTTTGATAATGAGATTGCAGATATCAGCGGGGAGTTTGAGGACGGGGATATTGTAAGTGTCCATGATTTTGACGGCTATCCGATGGGAAAGGGCTTTATTAACAGAAATTCAAAGATCAGAGTCCGTCTGATGACGAGAAAGGCAGAGCAGGAGATTGATGAAGATTTCTTAAGAATGCGTTTAAAAAATGCATGGGAATATCGAAAATCCGTCATTGATACAGAAAGCTGCCGTGTAGTTTTTGGTGAGGCAGATTTTCTACCGGGGCTTGTAATCGATAAATTTCATGATGTACTAGTTGTACAGTCTCTGGCTTTGGGAATTGACCGATATAAGGAGCGGATGGTTTCCATTTTAAAGGAGATTCTTCTGGAGGATGGAATTAAGATCCGCGGTGTATATGAGCGGAGTGATGCCAAGGTTCGTAAGCAGGAAGGGATGGAACTGCATAAGGGCTTTATCGGGGAAGCGTTTGATACGGAAATTGAAATCACAGAAAACGGTGTGAAGTATCTGGTGGATGTAAAGGATGGACAAAAGACCGGATTTTTCTTAGATCAAAAGAATAACCGTGCTGCGATCCGTAAGCTGTGCAGGGGAGCGAAGGTGCTTGACTGCTTTACGCATACCGGTTCCTTTGCCCTGAATGCGGGACAGGCAGGAGCAGCTTTGGTTCTTGGTCTGGATGCTTCGGAGACCGGGATTGAGCAGGCGGCAAAAAATGCGGCACTTAACGGACTTTCGGATATTGTAAGCTTTGAATGTGCAGATGTGTTTGAAAAGCTTCCGGAGCTTGAAAAAGCAGGGGAACGGTTTGATGTGGTAATTTTAGATCCGCCCGCATTTACCAAATCCAGAAATTCCGTAAAAAATGCGGTGAAAGGCTATAGGGAGATCAATCTCCGGGGGATGAAGCTTGTGAGGGACGGCGGCTATCTGGCTACCTGTTCCTGTTCGCATTTTATGACACAGGAGCTGTTTGCGAAGACGATCGCGCAGGCGGCAAAAAATGCACATAAAAGATTAAGACAGGTGGAGTTTCATACGCAGGCACCGGATCATCCGATCCTTTGGGCAGCG
>CADBMH010000047.1 GCA_902795705.1 uncultured Lachnospiraceae bacterium
TATGAAACGATGATCTATAGGAAAAATCATACCTGCTTTCCTGTTCAGATCCGGATCGCTCTTCTTGCGGAGGAGACGGGAAGCTTCGGTGTATGCCGGGCAAACAGTATGGTTTCTGCGAGGGATGCGGAAAGAAAGGTCCAGAATGCAAAAGAGGAGATTGAGGAGGCTCAGAAGGAGAGAAATTCGATGGTGGCGAATGTCACACATGAACTCCGTACGCCGGTCAATGGAATCTTAGGTGCAGCCAATACACTGTCGGATACAGAGCTTACCAGGGAGCAGGCAGAAACAGTGGATCTCATTAAACACTGCTGCAGTACGATGACGCATATCATCAATGATATTCTGGATTTCTCCAAGCTGCAGGCAGGAAAATTTACGATAGAAAACAGGGAATTTAATTTCCATAGTATGATGGATAAAATCGTTAAGACGAATCAGCCGGCGATCGACAGCAAAGGTCTCACACTCCTGTGCAATGTATCCAAGGATATTCCGGAGAGGATGATCGGAGATGAGCTTCGTATTCAGCAGGTACTGAATAATCTTTTGTCGAATGCGATCAAGTTTACGGCAATCGGTCAGATTGTGGTCAATGTCATTTTGAGCATGACCTTTGAGGAGGAATTGGAGCTCTTTTTCATGGTGATCGATTCGGGAATCGGCATTTCTGATGATGAAAAGGATAAATTATTTAAGAGCTTTTCACAGGTTGATGCGTCTATTACAAGAAAGTTCGGCGGTACCGGGCTGGGACTCAGTATCGTGAAGCAGCTTGTCGAGATGATGGGCGGTGATGTAACAGTTGAGAGTGAAAAGGGGAAGGGCAGCACATTTTCCTTTTCTGTCCGTGTCGGCAAGGTAAAGGATCAACCGGCAGAAACGGATACGGAGCAGAAGAATTATGCATTTCACCTGGGAGAAGCGGAAACGGTGGACCAGGATAGTTTAGAGGAGGTCTATCAGCTTGGTTCCGAAGAAAATCTGCGGGAAATCCATGGGGCTATGGAACGTCTGGTTCTCTGTATTGAAATGGAGAATTGGGACAGAGCAAATGATTTTGCGGAGACGATCAAGCAGTTAGTGCAGGAGGATCCGGATTTGAAAAAAAAGACGTTTCGTATGCAGATGACATTGCGAAGAGGTGACAGGGATCCGGCGATTGCGGAATTTGAGGCTTTGAAGGAAGCAATAGGAAATTTAAGCTGAAAAACCGGAGATGGAACAGAAAAACGGTTATGAACAGGAACAACTGATAGAATATGCATGAAGGAGACGAGTGGTATGAAAAATGAGCGGGAAGCTGCGAATCGTTCGAATATATTAATTATAGATGATGTCTCTGCCAATCTTATGATCTTGTCAGAAATGATCAAGGAATTGGGATATGTCCCCAGACCAGTACTTAGCGTGAAGGCGGCACAGGCTGCGATTGAGAAAAAGATACCGGATTTGATTTTGTTAGATGTATCGATGCCGGAGATTACCGGATTTGAATATTGTGCTATGTTGAAGGCTAATGTGAAAACAAGAGAAATTCCGATTATCTTTATTTCGGCATTGGATACGGTCGATGATAAGGTAAAAGGCTTTAAATTAGGTGCAGTAGACTATATGGCAAAGCCGTTTGAAAAAGAGGAGCTTAGTGTGCGTTTGTCTACACATTTGAAGATCGCACAGCTACAGCGGGACATGGAGTCCTATAACCGCAGACTGCACAAGATGGTCAGTGATCAGGTACAGCTAGTGGCAGAGGAGCAGAAGAATCTCCTTTTGGCAATGGCAACACTTGTGAAGGCGAAGGAGGATGTTTACGGCAATCATCTGGATATGGTGAGAAAGAACAGCCGTCTTCTTGCAATCAGTTTACAGCTTTCTCCGAAGTTTGAAAAGGATATTTCTACGGCTTTTGTAGATGCGATTGAGTTAGCGGCAGGGCTGCATGATATCGGTTATCTGAAGGTCAGTGATGAAATTCAGTTAAAGCCGACAGCACTTAGTGAGACAGAATGGGCTGAGATTGAAAATCATCCGAAGATTGGCGCGAATATTTTAGAAGAAATTTATGAAAATTGTGCGCATAATGATTTTATGAAAATGGCGATCGAGATTGCCAGATATCATCATGAGAATTGGGATGGAAGCGGGTATCCCTTCGGTTTGAAGGGGGAAGAGATTCCACTTTCTGCAAGGATTGTGAAGATCATTGATTGTTTTGATGTACTGAACAGAGAGAGAAGCTACAGGAAAGCTTATTCCTTGGAGGACAGTTTGAAGATTATGGAAAGAGATACCGGAAAGCAGTTTGATCCGTCTATTATGGAAGTCTTTAATAAGATACGGCGACAGCTTTTATGTGAGCATCAATAGTGGACGTAGTTTTTTGTGGATATTCTGTTTGCGGAATCTCCCAGCAGGACGGATTTCATTAACAAGATTGAGTTGGAAAGCATGAGGGAATGTTATGGGAAATGAGGAAAACAGTCGTGGAGGAGATGGCTCCATGATCGAGATGTTTTGTGATGAAAGCAATGGCATTGTGCAGGACATGCGCAAATGTATGATTTCGGCGAAAAATGAGACGGTCTATGGTCAAAGCGTAGTCGAGGAAATTTTTCGTGGAGTACATACATTGAAAGCGAATGCATCCATGATGCTTTTTGATGACATTGCGGAGCTTAGCAAACGACTGGAGAGCCTTCTGTATTCCTTTAAAGGTGATGAAGAAAGAAATGTGACGGATGTACAGAGATTTTCTTTTGTGATCAATTCCTATTTAGATTATGTAGATGAGCAGATCGACCGTGTGGCTTGCGGTGAAGTACCTGAGATTTATGAGGCGGAACTTTTGCAGCGGATTGAGGAATATGCCGAAGAATTAAAGCGGGAAATCGGAGAGGATGATAGTTCGGAATACGAGGAAAATCAACCGAAACATCAGTTTTTCTATATTCCGGGAAAAGTGGAAGAAAAGGAAGAGAAAGAGGAAGAGGAACAGGAACAGGAAGAATATATAGCGCTTGAATATTTGGAAAATCGTCAAAGTGAGATGATTGATCCGTCGATAGAGGGCGATGATTTTCATAAGACCTATATGATTTCCGAAGAGGAGAAGGAGAAAGTATTCCGTGGAGTAGTCTGGCTGCAGCGAGTTCTAAATCATATTGAATATACACAGGGTGATGATGGGATTGGTGAGGTTACGAAGGAAGATTTCGGGAAGCTTCAGGAGCTTTATGAAGGACTTTATTCTATTAAGCGGCATTTGACGAAGACGGATTTTGTGCCTGTAGCGAAAAAATTAGAAATTGTCGTTGATGAGATGACAGAAAAACTACATAAAAATGCGAAGCTTTTGGTCAAAGGCGAAGAGACAGCGGTGGATTTTGATGTCCGCGAAAAATTGTCAGGGGTATTGATTCACATGATCCGCAATGCCGTGGATCATGGAATTGAGGATATGGATGGCAGAGAGATTGCAGGAAAATCTCCGATGGGGCTTATTACACTGAGCTTTCATACGCATGATGGTCATCTGGTGATTATCGTGAAGGATGACGGAAAGGGACTTGATAAGGCTGCAATCCTTAGGAAAGCAAAAGCCAGAGGACTTTTGGAGAAGCCGGAGGAGGAATATACAAGCGAGGAAATCTTCAAGCTTGTATTAAAGAGCGGACTGACGACCAGGGAAGAGGTCGGTGAATTTTCCGGACAGGGTGTCGGTATGAATGTGATTGAACATAACATCAAGGATTTGGGAGGTAAGTTGAAGATTTCCAGTGATGAAGGATTAGGTACGACATTTCAGATTGTGTTGTGATTATGAAATAAAAAAGAGCCATTTCCAAAACGGCTCTTTTTTATTTTATTGTTATTATAGAGAGAAAATGTTAGATAAGCTGCATCTGTACATCTTTAGTCAATACATCTGTATAGCTAAAGGAAATCTTTTGTGTGGATTCATCTAATTCATTATCCACCTCGATCAAGAAGATGCTCGGATATGTCTCACAAATAACACCTTCTGTCACATCAATCTTGTGTCTTCCACGATTCGCCCGGACTTTGACTCGGTTTCCAATGTTCTTGTCTACGGAAAGTTTCACTTTTTTAATATCTAAATGACTCATACCACACCTATGTCCTTTCTGTCTGAACGATCTACCAAATGGGATAATCGTTAGAAATCGCATTACCCTACTGCATGTACATTCTACCATTTTTTTGTGGTTTCGTCAATTTCCTGACGAGATTTTCGACGAAAATAATATAAAAAACAGACAAAAAATAACTGGAAAAATATCAAAAAGTATACAAAATAAACAAAACGGAAGGCGGAAAATTGATGAAAATGTGAAATGTGTTGTGCTAAATTTACAATCAGAGGAGGAAGGAATTGGATAAAATAAACAAAAAAGGTTTCGAATTGCAAAAAAATACAATATATGGTGGAGAGAGGATGGGAAAATGTCGATATATAGCGGTATTTGGTGAGAAGTAAAGGTGAGGTGTCACACTGTTTACAGAAGAAAAAATCTTGACAAAATCGGATACATTGATTATGATAGCAAAGGGCAATATGCACGAAGTACAGAACTTTTCATAAGAAAGTGACTGTAAACAGTGACTTGATTTTGTTTATAAAAAAAGATTAAAAAAAGACGATGACGAAGACAGTAGCCTTTCCCAAAAGGAACAGTGAGTCCGGGACAGTGGAAACCGGATACGGAGTAGGAAATGTGTGAAGATCACTTCTGAGTTGCAGGTGGAACGAGAGTTTTAGTACACTGAGCCGGCACCCGCCGTTACCAGGGAAATGTATAGGAAACTGTACATCAAAATTAGGTGGTTATGAATGTTTGCGCTTTCATCCTGTTTTGGGATGTGGGCGTTTTTTGATTAACCGATTTTAACAGGAGGGAAAATTATGTCTATGTATGAAAAAGTATCCGGGGATATGAATTTCGTGGACCGGGAAAAAAATGTGGAAAAATTCTGGAAGGATGAGAAGATTTTTGAAAAATCAATGAAGGTACGCGAGGGAAAGCCCGTGTATACCTTTTATGACGGACCGCCTACAGCAAACGGGAAACCACATATCGGTCATGTGCTTACACGTGTCATCAAGGATATGATTCCACGATATAAGACCATGAAGGGGTTTATGGTGCCGCGTAAGGCAGGATGGGATACCCACGGGCTTCCGGTGGAGCTCGAGGTAGAGAAAAAGCTTGGACTGGATGGGAAAGACCAGATCGAGGAATACGGTATGGAACCGTTTATCAAAGAGTGTAAAGAATCCGTTTGGAAATATAAGGGCATGTGGGAAGACTTTTCCGGAACGGTAGGATTTTGGGCAGATATGGATAACCCATATGTCACCTATGAGGATGATTTTATTGAATCGGAATGGTGGGCGTTAAAGGAAATCTGGAATAAAAAGCTTCTATATAAGGGATTTAAGATCGTGCCTTACTGCCCGAGATGCGGAACTCCTCTTTCTTCGCAGGAGGTAGCACAGGGCTATAAGTTAGTAAAAGAGCGTTCTGCAATCGTGCGCTTCAAGGTAGCAGACGAAGATGCTTATTTCTTAGCCTGGACGACGACGCCCTGGACTCTTCCGTCGAATGTCGCTCTCTGTGTGAACCCGGATGATGTCTATGTAAAGGTGAAGGCGGCAGATGATCGCATTTATTATCTGGCGGAAGCACTTGCGGATACAGTGCTTGGCTCTTTGGCTGAGGAAGGAAAAGAGGCATATGAAGTTTTAGAAACCTATAAGGGAACGGATTTAGAGCATAAGGAATATGAACCGCTTTATGAATGTGCAAAGGAATGCGCGGACAAACAGCATAAAAAGGGATTTTATGTAACCTGCGATCGTTATGTTACGATGTCGGACGGTACCGGTATCGTGCATATTGCTCCTGCTTTCGGTGAGGATGACGCGAATGTCGGCAGAAAATATGACCTGCCTTTTGTGCAGTTTGTTACGGAAAAGGGGGAGATGAGCGAGGAAACACCGTTTGCCGGTCTTTTTGTAAAAAAGGCAGATCCGGAGGTATTAAAGGATCTGGATGCAAGCGGGAAGCTTTTTTCGGCACCGAAATTTGAACATGACTATCCGCACTGCTGGAGATGTGATACTCCGCTTATTTACTATGCCCGTGAGTCATGGTTTATCAAGATGACAGAGGTAAAGGATGATTTAGTTCGCAACAATAATACCGTCAATTGGATTCCGGAGTCAATCGGAACCGGCCGTTTTGGAAACTGGCTGGAGAATATTCAGGATTGGGGAATCTCCCGTAACCGTTACTGGGGAACGCCTCTTAACATTTGGGAGTGTGAGGGCTGCGGCAAACAGGAATCGATCGGCAGCAGAGAGGAGCTTGCAAAGCGCAGCGGAAATCCTGCGCATGCAAAAATTGAGCTTCACCGTCCATACATTGATGAAGTGACCTTCATCTGCCCGGACTGTGGAAAGACGATGCGCCGCGTGCCGGAGGTCATTGACTGTTGGTTTGATTCCGGGGCAATGCCGTTTGCACAGCATCATTATCCTTTTGAAAATAAGGATTTGTTTGCACAGCAGTTTCCGGCACAGTTCATTTCCGAGGCGGTTGACCAGACACGTGGCTGGTTCTATTCGCTGATGGCAGAGTCTACGCTTCTGTTTAATAAGGCTCCGTATGAGAATGTCATCGTGCTTGGTCACGTACAGGATGAAAATGGACAGAAGATGAGTAAATCAAAGGGAAATGCAGTCGATCCGTTTGAGGCGCTGGAGGAATATGGTGCTGATGCGATCCGCTGGTATTTCTATGTCAACAGTGCTCCATGGCTTCCGAACCGTTTTCATGGCAAGGCGGTACAGGAGGGGCAGCGTAAATTCATGGGGACGCTTTGGAATACCTATGCGTTTTTTGTGCTCTATGCGAATATTGATGAATTTGATGCGACAAAATATTCATTAGAATATGATAAGCTTTCTGTTATGGATAAATGGCTTTTGTCAAGGCTTAACAGCACCGTGAAGGAAGTCGATGAAAATCTGAATGCCTATAAGATTCCGGAGACGGCAAGAGCTCTTCAGGATTTTGTAGAGGAAATGAGTAACTGGTATGTTCGTCGCTGTCGTGACCGCTTCTGGGCGAAAGGCATGGAGCAGGATAAGATCAATGCTTATATGACGCTTTATACCGCGCTTGTGACGATCAGTAAAGCGGCGGCGCCGATGATTCCGTTTATGACAGAGGATATATACAGGAATCTGGTCTGCAGCATTGACGGGAATGCGCCGGAAAGTGTACATTTATGTGATTTCCCAACCGTAGAGGAAAGCCTGATCGATACAAAATTGGAAACGGATATGGATGTCGTTTTGGAGGCAGTCGTGCTCGGACGCGCCTGCAGAAATACAGCAAGCATTAAAAACCGTCAGCCGATCGGAAAGATGTTTATTAAAGCTGAAACAGAGATTACAGAGTTCTATTTGGATATTATTAAAGAGGAGTTAAACGTCAAAGAGGCAGAGCTCACGGATGATGTCAGCAAGCTGACTACCTATACCTTTAAGCCGCAGTTAAAAACACTTGGCCGCCGTTTTGGTAAAAATATTAATGCAGTGAAAGAAATCTTAGCCGGATTAGACGGGCAGAAGGCAATGGCTGAGCTTCATGAGAATGGAACGCTGACGATTCAGGTCGAGGGTGCGGATGAGGCTCTTACAGAAGAGGATCTTTTGATTGAAGCAGCTCAGGTTGAGGGCTATATTTCAGACAGTGATCATGGAATTACGGTAGTTCTGGATACAAATCTTACACCGGAGCTGATTGAAGAGGGCTTTGTGCGTGAGGTGATCAGCAAGGTGCAGACTATGCGTAAGGATGCAGGTTTTGAGGTTATGGATCATATTCGTATCTCCATGCAGGACAATGAAAAATTAAAAGAAATCATTGCGAAAAATGAATCTCTTATTACCTCGGAAATACTGGCAGATGAGGTGTCATATGAGGCTGCTGCAGGTTTTACAAAGGAATGGGATATCAATGGAGAGAAAGTGACTCTTGGGGTAGAAAAGCTGTAAAAAAGAAAATAAAGGAAAAAAGAACAGAAAAAACAGCAGACAACCTGCTGTTTTTTCTTCGTACTACAATAATTAACAAAAAGGAGTAGCCTTTGGCAGAGGGAGCTACCAAAGGCTAAATGAAAAAAATGAAAAAGAATCTATCTCAAATATAGGTCAATAATCTATTTCATTTAGAGGAAATGCAACTCTCTATCTCTTTGCAGTTATTATCATATCAGATAATTATGAATAAAATTTGACTTATTTGTAGAAAAAATATTAACATTGTGTTCATAATTGTGACTATTCATAAAATAAGAAAAGAACACAGCTACTATAAGCTTGCTTATAAGCAGCTGTGTTTTTTTCTTATTTTAGCTGAAAGCTGTCACTTCGCTACAACGAGCAGTCCTTGCAAATGGAATGAAATGACATTTGCAAGAGAAAGCTGTGAAACAGCGGGACTGCGAGATGTAAAAGAAGTGACATGAATAGTTACAATTACCGCTGTCCGTATTTTTCCAATATATTATGAATACGTTCTACCGGGTTTAAAAGACTGCTGATCGACTGGTCGTGGTTCAAGGTATCGATGAGCAGTGCAATATATTTACTCATATCTACGCTGATATAGTAGTCGCGTGACAAAACCTCTTCCGGCTGATAGACCAGATTTGTGGTCAATACCTTATCAATGAGTCCTTGTTCCTTTGCTTCGTCAAATTTTTTCATACCGTTTGTAAACAGACCAAAAGTAGCGGCGACAAAAATGCGATTTGCCTTTCTGCGTTTCAGTTCTGTAGCAACATCGATCATGCTCTCTCCGGAGGAGATCATATCATCAATGATGATTACATCCTTGCCTTCCAGATCAGAGCCTAAAAACTCGTGGGCGATAATCGGGTTGCGCCCGTCGACAATCCTGCTGTAATCACGGCGTTTATAAAACATACCGATATCTATGCCTAAGACATTGGCATAGTAGACAGCACGTCCCATAGCACCCTCGTCCGGGCTGATGACCATTAAATGATCGGCGTTAACCTGCAGATCTTCGATATTTTTTAAAAGTGCTTTGATGAACTGATAGGTTGCCTGCACGGTTTCAAAGCTTTTGAGCGGAATTGCATTCTGTACACGCGGATCGTGCGCATCGAAGGTGATAATGCTTTCTACACCCATATTTGTAAGCTCCTGCAGTGCAAGGGCACAGTCTAAAGACTCTCTGGCGCTTCTTCTGTGCTGTCTGCTTTCATATAGAAAAGGCATGATTACGGTGATACGTCTGGCCTTACCTCCGACTGCAGCAATGATACGCTTTAAATCCTGATAGTGATCGTCCGGTGACATGTGGTTGATCTGGCCGCAGACCTTGTAGGTCAGGCTGTGGTTGCAGACATCCACCAAAAGAAACAGGTCGTCTCCGCGGACGGACTCATGGATGATTCCTTTTGCTTCTCCTGAGCCAAAGCGAGGGCAGGCAGATCCGATTAAAAAAGAATCACGGTTATACCCGGCAAAGCTGGAGGCTGTAGTATGCCTTTTTGCGCGGTCCTTTCTCCAGTCAACAATATAGTCATTGACACGTTTGCCCATATCCCGGCTGCTTTCAAGGGCAAGGATGCCCAGAGTGCCAAAAGGGATTGTTTCTGCTAAAATATCATGTCGTTTCATATATAACCTCATTTCCTGCACCGGTTTCACGGTGCATTCGTAATTTTCTATTGGTTAAAGCCGGCTCCTTTCTTTTTTTGAAGAGCCTTTTGGATTCGTATATCCATTCCGACGATCTGCTTAATATCATAATTTCCGGTGAATCTGGATAGAATCCTTTCGCTATAGCGTTCTCTGATATCCCGGAAAGACAGGTTTGTTGAAATGATAGTCGAACGCCTTTTTGAATGGCGCTCCTCCATCAGATAATACAGCTTGGAAGTCGTAAAGGAATTCGAAAGCTCCGTTCCAAGATCATCAATGATCAGCAGATCACTGTCTAAAATATACGTGATTTGCTCGTTTGTCGTATGCTGTTCTTCTTTATCAAATTTATTTTTTTCTAAAATATCAAAAAGCTGTAAGGAAGTCAAGTAAATGACAGTATGCCCACTGTCTAAAAGCTCTTTGGCAATGCAGTGCGTTAAAAAGGTTTTTCCGACTCCGGTTGGTCCGTAGAACAGAATGTTTTCATAAAGCTTGTCAAAGTCTGCGATAAAATTTTGGCATATCTCACGGATGCGGCGGATGTTTTCCCGTGGAGTGATGGAAAGGTTTTCGTGGACGGTGGTGTCATCATAGTATTCTTCTGAAAATGTATTAAAATTTTCTGCTTCCAAAATATATTTCAAATTAGAATTCGAATAAAGGATTTCTATTTTTTTCTGCTGGAGGCAATGACAGGGTTTTCCGTTTATATATCCGGTATCTTTACAGTCCGTGCACGTGTAAATCGAATCCAAAAAGTCTTTTGGGTAACCGGCTTTTGCAAGAATCTCTGTCTTTCGCCGGATCAGTTCCTCGTACTTCCGGTAGTATGTCTCTCTTGTTTCCTCTGTCTGCCCGGATGCAGTAAGCTCTGCCTTTGCCTGTTCAATGGAAAGCATGGCCAGATCGTCACGGATTTTTTTAAGTTCGGGAAAGCTTTTGTATAGCTTTTCCGTGCGAGTATCTAAAGTCCGCCGGTTTCTGGTTCGGATCCGGTCATATTCAAACATGATATCATTATATTGTTTATCAGATAATCCCATAATAGCCTCTATTTTTTAATAATAATTATTAACAGTTATGCTGGTATAACAGGAGTCCTCAGACTGCCGTAAGAGCTTTACTGAGACAGCAAAAGGCGTTCTAAATCCTTTAATTCTGCTTCCGAAACATCTCTCTGTTCAAATGATTGGAACTGGTTTTTAGAACCTGCTGTCTTTGGACGGTGGGGACCGGCCTTTTCAGTCGCTTTGGATTTTGCGTAGTTATCATCACACATATGTACATCCTGCAGAGTATGAACTCCCTGTTCGTTCCAATTCCTTAAAATACTGTCTGTGTACTTGAAGTCAGCTTTTTGTATAGAAAGAATGGTCCGGTTGCAGGCTTCGATAATTACGGCAGCATCTAATTCCCATTCACTGTGCCAGCGTTTGACATATTGTATTTCAATAGAGCCCAGAATGCGGTTTAGACCGAAGGCTTTTGCAACAGCGGTATAAAGTGAATTGTAATTTGCTGTCCGTTCCTGTGCTTCCTGTGGAGTTTTGATGCCTTCATCTGCCCAGGAAAAAGCGACTGCCTGTACATATTGCAGATTGGTTTTTCCGATAGAGCAGCAGTATTCATAAAGATAAAGGATCAGTTCCTTGGAAAAGGACAGGTTATCATATAAATACATCAACAGACGGATTTCTCCGGGGTTTAGCGGACGTTCCAAAAAGCTTTCAACAATATTGGTTGTCCAGGTAAAGGTTCCGTCGCTCGAAAGCTGCAACAGCTGTTCTTCGGTAATCGAAACGGAATGCTCTCTTTTTTCGGATTTGAACCGGCTTGCTGTCTTTTCGGGGACTGCAGTGCGCTCCTTTAAGTCAATGACATCTGCGGGCTTATTCTGTATTTCCGGTACAGGAGTAAATTCCGGCATGGGAGTGTATTCCGGCTGGAGTGCGACTGCAGGATTCTCGGTTGATAAAGCATCGGTGCGGGGTGGCAGCAGTTCGAGACCTATGATCTGACCGGTGCTGTTTCGGGACAGCGAAAGCAGTTTCTTTTTTTCCCAGTATAATAATGCACGAAGAATATCTTTTTCTGTATTTTCCATCCGATCGGCAAGCGAAGAAATGGACAGAGAGGTATCTCCTGACTGAATGCACATGGAAAGGTAGAGATATACCTTTACATAGCTGCCGTTGGCATCTAACATATCGTTTTTTATGAATGAATTATGTATGGATGTAACAGGCGGGATTTGGCTGGAGCATAATAAAATCTGATCCATGGTAGTTCCCTCCTTTAAAATTAATATTTCATGTTTTCAGCAAAAAACACAAGCTGCATAAAGTATTTTTATTCTATCACAGTTTTTGTGCCCTCTCAATACCCCCTGCATTGGGGAAAAGAGAAAGTGGACAAATGTGGATAATGTGGAAAAATAGAAAATTTTCAGAAGATAGGGTTGGTTTACAAGAAAAATGTCCACAAAATTCTATAAATACTACTAAAATAGAATTTTGTGGACAATGTGGATAATTATTTTTCAACCAAGGACTCTCCAATATCTACAACGTTTCCGGCACCCATAGTTATTAACAAATCACCGTCGATACATTTTTTTAATAAAAATTTTTCAATTTCCTTAAAATCAGAAAAATAATAGACGGGTTTTCCTGTTTTTTCAATTTCTTCTTTTAAAGTCAGAGAAGAAATATCTCCGGGATCTTTTTCCCTTGCGGCATAGATATCTGTCAGGACTATATTTTCAGCAAGGGACAATGCATCTGCAAATTCATGCAGCAGTGCTTTGGTCCGGCTGTAGGTATGAGGTTGGAAAACGCACCATAGATGGTTGTGCGGATATTTTCCTGCAGCGGTAAGGGTTGCTTTGATCTCTGTCGGGTGATGCGCATAGTCATCAATGACAGTTACGCCGTGAAAGCTGCCTTTCTTTTCAAAACGGCGTTTTGTGCCGTTAAAATGAGAAAGCCCGTTCTTGATTTCTTCTATATCAATGTCATAGTATAATGAAATTGCAATTACGGATAACGAATTTAATACATTGTGTTTTCCGACGACACCTAAATGTATCGTATCTCCGGTTGGTTTTCCGTTATGTAGGAGCTCGTAAACACCGTAACCGCTTTCGTCGAAGCGGATATTTGCAGCAGAATATTCTGAAGTCTCCGACAGACCAAAGGTGATGACCCTGCATTTTAAATCTTTGGTAAAGTCTTCTAAATCCGGGATTTCCGAGCCAACCACTAAAACACCGTCTTCCGGTAAAAGCTTTGCATATTCGTGAAAGGAATGCCTGATATCGTTAAGATCTTTGAAAAAGTCCAAATGATCCGCATCGATATTTAATATGATTGCTGCGGTAGGACAGAATTTTAAGAAGCTGTTTGTATATTCACAGGCCTCGGTGATAAAGTTTTCGGAATGTCCGATACGGATATTACCGCCGATCGCATCTAACATACCGCCGACAGAAATCGTCGGATCTTTTCCGGCATTTAAAAATACATGCGTTAGCATGGAGGTAGTCGTTGTTTTTCCGTGTGTTCCTGCAACGCCGATCGCATTTTCATAGTTTTTCATTACCTGACCGACCATGGAAGCGCGTTCCATCATAGGAATCCCCATTTCCTTTGCGCGGACAAATTCGGGATTATCCGGGTGGATTGCGGCAGTGTAGACGATGAAGTCGATATCATCTGTAATATTCTCAGCCTTTTGTCCATATATTATATCAATTCCTTCGGAAACAAGCTGTTTTGTAATGCTGCTTTCCTGCGCATCAGAGCCTTTTACCGTAAAACCGTTTTCGTGCAGGAGCTTGGCAAAGCCGCTCATGCTTATACCTCCGATTCCCATAAAATATGCGTTACAGGGTTTTTGTAAGTCGATTTGATACATAGTGGTCTCCTTATGATATTGATTTGTAATAGGAAACGAATTTAGAAATTATTTCATTCGTTTCCTATATATACTTTACTCATTATACTGCAAAAATACAATAAAAAAATAGAAATATGGATAAAAAATGGCTATATTTTATTAATTTTTTTATGAAGTTTACAAATTTTTCTCATATTTTAGTCGATTTGCCTAAAAAAATGCGAAAAAGGTCAAAAAAATTATGAAAAATATTCACTTTTTTGATTTATTATGTTATAATTATTCTATTCCAATAGTTAGGGGTGATAACGTGATTAAGAAAGAAATGATAGCAATGTTGCTTGCTGGGGGACAAGGCTCCAGATTAGGTGTTCTTACGGCAAATGTAGCAAAACCTGCGGTTGCCTTTGGAGGCAAGTATCGTATTATTGATTTTCCGCTTAGTAACTGTATCAATTCTGGTGTAGACACCGTTGGTGTTCTGACACAGTATCAGCCACTTCGTTTAAATACACATATCGGAATCGGTATTCCATGGGATTTGGATCGAAATGTCGGTGGTGTGTCTGTTCTGCCACCGTATGAAAAGAGTACAAGCAGTGAGTGGTATACCGGTACGGCGAATGCCATTTATCAGAATCTGCGTTATATGGAGGCGTACAATCCGGATTATGTTTTGATTCTCGGAGGAGATCATATTTATAAGATGGATTATGAAGCAATGCTTGATTTCCATAAGGCGAACAATGCTGATGTTACTTTGGCAACGATTCCGGTTCCGATGGAAGAGGCAAGCAGATTTGGTGTGGTTATCACGGATGATCAGAAGCAGATACAGGAGTTCGAGGAAAAACCGGAGCATCCGAGAAGCAATCTTGCTTCCATGGGAATTTACATTTTCTCATGGCCGGTCCTTAGAGAAGCATTATTGAAGCTTAAGGATCAGCCTTCCTGTGATTTCGGAAAGCATGTTATTCCGTATTGTCACAATAAGGGAGGCAGAGTTTTTGCGTATGAGTTTAACGGATACTGGAAGGATGTAGGAACGCTCGGTTCTTACTGGGAGTCCAATATGGAGCTGATCGACCTGGTTCCGGTATTCAACTTGTATGAGGAGTATTGGAAGGTTTATACGAAGGCAGACCGTATTCCGCCGCAGTACATTGCGAGTGAAGCTGTAGTAGATAAGGCGATCATCGGCGAAGGAACGGAGATTTACGGGGAAGTCCACAATTCTGTGATCGGTTCCGGCGTTACGATCGAAGAAGGAGCGATTGTCAGGGATTCCATTATCATGAGTTCGACGACGATCGGAAAAGGAACTGTTGTAGACAAATCGATTATCGCAGAAAATGTCACCGTTGGAGCAGGCTGTAAGCTTGGCGTCGGCGAGGAGGTGCCAAACAAGATAAAACCTGATATCTATGCATTTGGTCTGGTGACCATAGGAGAAGACAGTGTGATTCCGGATAATGTTGAAATAGGAAAGAACACGGCAATCTCCGGTGAGACGGAAGCAGGGGATTATCCGGACGGTAAACTTGCAGGTGGCGAAACTTTGATTAAGGTAGGTGACAGATAATGAGAGCGATTGGTATTATTTTGGCGGGCGGAAATGCCAGCAGAATGAGAGAACTTTCCAATAAGCGTGCTACGGCGGCTATGCCGATTGCAGGCGGGTTCCGCAGTATTGACTTTGTACTCAGTAATATGAGCAACTCCCATATCCAAAAGGTTGCTGTGTTCACGCAGTACAATGCGAAATCCTTAAACGAGCATTTAAATTCATCTAAATGGTGGGATTTTGGGCGTAAACAGGGTGGTTTGTTTGTGTTCACGCCGACGACGACGCCGGAAAACAGCTACTGGTATCGTGGTACGGCAGATGCAATAGCGCAGAATCTGGGATTTTTAAAGAGCAGCCATGAGCCGTATGTGGTCATTGCATCCGGTGACGGTGTTTATAAGATGGACTATAATAAAGTCTTAGAGCAGCATATTGCAAACAAGGCAGACTTCACTATTGTCACTGCTAACGTAGAGGGGAAAGATGATCCGAGCCGTTTAGGTGTCATCAGAACAGATGGAGACGGAAGGGTAGTAGAGTTTGAAGAGAAACCGATAAAGGCGAGTAGTTATCAGGTGTCTACCGGAATCTACATCGTCAGAAGGAGACTGTTGATTGAGTTGATTGAAAAGTCTATGGAAGAGGAACGTCATGATTTTGTAAAGGATATTCTTATCCGTTATAAAGATGTCAAAAAAATTTACGCATATCCGATCAAGGAATATTGGAGCAATATTTCTTCTGTAGATTCCTATTTTAGGACGAATATGGATTTCTTGAATAAAGAAACAAGAGATTACTTCTTCAGACAGTATCCGGATGTATATTCTAAAGTTGAGGATTTACCTCCGGCGAAGTATAACACGGGTTCTGATGTAAAAAATAGTTTAGTTTCCAGTGGTTGTATCATTAACGGAGAAGTAAAGGATTCTATCCTATTTAAGAAGGTATTTATTGGCAACAACTGTGTGATCAAAAATTCGATCATTTTAAATGATGTATATATCGGGGATAATACCTACATCGAGAATTGTATCGTGGAGAGCAGGGATACGATTCGCGCGAATACGAAGTACATTGGAGAAGATGGTCAGATTAAGATCGTAGTTGAGAAAAATGATCGATATGCATTGTAAGCAAGCGTAATATAATTTGGAAATATCCGAATGCAAGATGAGTTTCTTCCTAAATTTAACTGACTAAAGGAGGTTTGCCAGTGCAGGTAACAGATGTACGAGTTAGAAAGATTACAAAGGAAGGAAAGATGAAAGCGATTATTTCCATAACGTTAGACGATGAGTTCGTGATCCATGACATTAAAGTGATTGAAGGCGAACAGGGATTGTTTATCGCAATGCCGAGCAGACGCACGGCAGAAGGAGAGTATCGTGACATTGCTCATCCGATTAATTCTGAGACCAGAGAAAAGATTCAGGATATCATTTTGAAAAAATATCAACTGGTGCTGGAAGAAGAGGCGCAGGAGATGGAAAATGAATAACAAATTGGATGGCTGTGAAAATGCACATCTAGATAAAGAGAGCCTTATCGGAATCGATAGGGCTCTTTACTTTAACCGCACCCGGCGCGGGAGTTTCACTTGCGAAACTGTATATTTTTCTTTAAAAAATGCAAGATTTTCAAGGTAAATGCAACACCCGTTGATTAGAGTAAATGCAACACTTTTTAAAAGGTTTTTTGAGTATTTTTACTCGGA
>CADBMH010000048.1 GCA_902795705.1 uncultured Lachnospiraceae bacterium
TAATCTTTTTTCGGGATAGCTGCAGATACTTACGCTGTACTGTGTCCAGATCAATCAACATCTGACACCCATCCGTATAATCCATATCCGCATTTACTTCCTCAGTTACCTTTTCACTATTAGAATCTGCATTTACTAAATCAGAATCCGCTATATTCATTGTATGACCTCCTTCTTCCTGATATCGTTATTTATAATCATTTTTAAATTGTTGTTATCTCCCTGCCTTCAAAGAGAACTGCCCTTCTATGTGCATACTGATTCAATTCTGTTTTTGCCATCAGTCGCCCTATTCGCCTTGCCTGTCCGCTCGTCACTTTATCTTTATCAAAAATATACCGGTCTGATTTTACTTTTACCTTCAAATCTGGTACAACTTGATGAATCGTTTCCTTTATCAGCTTTTTATGCTCCCTCAAATCCACTTTATCACGAAAAGTTTTATCAGCAAGAAGATATTCTCTTTCTCCGTTTCCACGATTCCTTCCGACAAACAGTACAGGACGGTCAATACAGTAATCTCCCAGAGGACTTCTGGCAAGCAGCCTTCCAATCGCTCTGGCATCTTCGTTCAAAATATTCTGGTCTAATATTACAAACCTCTTTTCTTCCACAATGATATCTGCATCTTCCAAATCTTCCAAAACCGTCTGTACTGCAAGTTGAATCGTGGATTTATAATCTTCTAAATTTATTTCATTCCGGCACATTAAATCTGTAAAATAAAATTCCCGCATCTGAATCACCTATCCTTTCAAAAAAAAATATATCTGTTGATGTATCCTTTATCGACCACCAAGAAATAAGCCGAATGAAAGCCTTCGGCTTATTTCTTCTATTTTTTTTGTTTTTTATTTTCGTGGACTGATTTACCCTGACATGAACAGACGTGGACTAATAGAGCCAGACAGACCTATTCGCACAATTTTATATGAACCTTGCCCTCCGGTACTCTCCCAATCTTCTGATTATAATGTTACTGATATTATTTTCGTATCTCCTAATGCGTTCCTCAGATAGCGGTTTCTATGATCCTTTCAGAAAAAGAAAGCCATAGCCGCCGAAGCAGCTATGGCAATATATAGGCTTTACAGCCTATACCTATAAATAATATATAAAAATAAATGGATAGATTGCATTTTACCATTACTTACACTCTTGTTTATATTCTATATAATCTTCTTTTTTACTGAAAATTCCTTATTCTTCAGATTAATTTTTTACGAATCTATATGACCTTCTTTAAGTTTTCCAATCATTCGTAAAAACTCTATAAGCTGGTTTTCTTCTGCTGAACAAGAAGCAGGTAAATCATACTCTAATATCAACCAATCATTTATTAAATTCATCGCATTATCTTTAACATCGATCTGAATATTATAACCAATATATTCCAAAATCGCTGCTCTAAATGCTAAAGCCAAAACAAAGCATAAATATATGTTTAACGCTTCAAGAATTTCATTTTTTCCATTCTTTATAAGTGTGCCGACACTTTTTTCCTTATAAATATAATGATCCAACTCATTTCTTGAATATCCAAGTATTTCTTTAGCCTTTACTCCTGAAATCCCCATTAGCTGTAAGCCTTCCATATACTTTTTCTTTCCTATTTTTTCAACTATTTTTAAAATATTTGCATTTACATCTTTAGACTCCTTAATTAAATTTATGTATAAACCATCACACGCATTTAGCAACAACGAAAATCTGTGTTCTGTTCGTATATTTTCATACGCTTTAGAATTAATATGAAAAAATGAATTTATTAATGTTTTATTCATACTTTGCTCTAATCTTCCTTTTTCACGAAAAGTTATGTAATTCATGATTACTTTGTTACTCAGATCTCTATTTGATCTTCCTAATAAAGTTGCAGAAGTATACCACTTCATTGAAGAATCGTACATTTCATATCTACCATTATACAATTCCATAACATCTAATTCTATCCCATCTACATAATAATGCTTTGGAGTATAAAAATACCCATCATAAAAATATAATAATTCCCATACAGCATATAAGATTTTATATATTTTTTCTTTGTTTCCTACAAGAATCATTTTTGTACTGTTTTGTGTAATGGATAAATCTAAATCTATTCCATCAATTTTTTCATGGATTTTTTGCTCATACCACTGTAATGCAGTATCTTTTCTAATAATAAAATCAATACAAATTTCCATATACTTTTTTCTCCTCACTTTAATCTTTAATTTCTGTATCCATTCACCAAATACATTAAAGATTTTAAATCTTTTCATAAAGTTCCGAATTTCCATTAGATATTCATCTAAATCCATTTCTAATTTTTCTTCTAACAATAAAACCAATGAAACTATTCCTAATGAATCAAATCCTAATTCATTTGTCAGACATGTATCCATATCAACCTCAATATCACTGTGATTTTCTGAAACCACTTCTTGGCAACATTTAATTACAATATTTTCAAATTCTTGCATTATATTTTCTACCTTTCTCATATGTTGTAAACTTGTGCTTTATTCTAACAAAATGGTAATTTTTTACGCAAAACTATACATCATTTACACTATGAAGAAATCTGATTATATCGTGCATAAAATCTCTTAAATTTCCCTCTAGTATTTTTTTCATTATAAATTTTTTCTTGCTCAAGCTTTTTCTTGATTTTTTCTACGATTTTATTTTTATATTCAATTTCCAGTTCGTAATCCGTTATCCCTAAATAAGAATTCCGATCTAGCGAAATAATATTATCTTCACAGATATAATTTCTCCTCTCAGTAACAAGTATATCAAGAAGATATCTGTCTTCAAAAAAATCAACACCACAAAGATTATTCAACTCTTCTTTAGTGATAATATATGGAATAATCTCTATTTCTTTTTCATACTCTCTATTTATATGAATTCCTTTTTCTATAGAACAATCTATTTTAACTTGTAAAAAAATTCTGCCCGACTTGCATCTAACCCTAACTGTATTATTATCGTCTTGCTTGCTGATATAATACAAATTCACCTGAACAAGGGCTTCTTCAAAATGAAATACTTCTAATAATCTGATATATTTTTCGTAGTTCAGCATTGTTTTATATTCTTTTTCTATCATATTATTTTCCCCTTTATGATGCTGGTAGTGTCAAGTAAAATCAGGGGCTTCAAGGCTGTGGAGCCTTTATATTCCCTTTCTTTGGCTTAGGTGACCAAAATTTTGCTTTGGAAAGTCCAGTCAAGGTCGAACTGAAAACCGGTTAAATCCAGCCTTGACGGAGCTTACGTAAGCAAAATGCAATCGGTCAACCCAATGGAAAGGGGGGCAATTTTTCATATTCTGTTTGCCACTACCATAATATTTACGAAAACGACACACCGTATCCTTTTTTAGTTTCATCCGCAATTCAATACAGTTCAATCCTAGCAGCTATCATCCGGCACATACTCTCAGTTTTGTCTGTTTTTGACATCCAGCGCACTTATCAGTTTTTCTATATTAATTGGGCGATTTAAATGTTCAACATCAGGTTTTATTTTATATTGCTTGGATTGTTCGCTAATAAACCATGTTGCTTGTACCGCCCTAATTCCTACGCTTTTTGCCGCGTCTAGTTCATTACTGCCACCATCGCCAATATAAATGCATTCGTTTTCTTTTACATCTAACATCTTTACACATTCTCGAAATATTCTTTGGTCAGGTTTTTTTATCCCCATTTCATAAGACAAGCAACACACATCAAAATAATTATATAAAATACTATCTTTTATTACTTCTACTTCCTCAGAAAAGCAATTGCTGATTAGGCCAATTTTTATTTTCTTTTTTTTCAAAATGTCAAGCATTGCAACTATTTCTTCAGATATATTTTCAAAGCATTGTTGTTTGATCTTGACTCTTTTTTTAACAACAAAGCGAATGGCATCCAATGAATATTTATTGTACCGTGTTAAAATATCTGACAAAACAAATTCAAGATCTACTTTGCCAATCGTTCGTTCTTCTTCATATTCGTCCCATATTTTCAAGAAGTCCCTCGTATTTATACCTAAATCATCGGCTATTTCACTGCCAAAATACAACGGACATTTATAATGCGTTACCAATGTTTCAAACATATCAAAAATAACTCCTTTTATCATCATAAAATTCCTCCTTCTTCACCTTGATGAATATTTTTGAACTAAGAAGCTCTAATTCCGGAAGGATGGAAAACGGTGTTTCGGAGCACAAAAACCGTCATGATTGGCTTAGGTACAATTAATCAATTTCAACGAAACATTCAAGTCCAGCACCGCTTTGCAGTACGAAGCAGGCTTTGCTAATAAGGTAAAACTGATATGAGCTCACAAACCAATCAAGTATTTTTTATTGGTTTCCTATTACCGGACAGTCGGAACTTAATAGCCGAAATACTCACCTTGAGATTCTTCTCGCTATTTTGGGGACACCTATTCAATTTTTCTCTAGTTTTTGTATTATAAATTATCAATCCCAGAAAGTCAAAACCTTCCTTTGACCCTTCTGGCAATATCTTTCACTAATGCCATTTTAAATCTCCCAGTCGTTCCCTAATTTCCCACATAAACTTTCGATTTATTTTCGTACTACAGGAAATCTTCTGTGCAATCGCATAGTATACTTTCTTCTTTGCAAGCGATTCGCACACAGATTGATGTCATACCATTGTTCTAACACATTGTGCAGATATACGTTACAAAATGAATGGCATCAAATGCCAGCACAGGCGATATTCCCCTTCCTGCGGCGTTTCCCTGTTTTCTGCTTCTGATAAGCCATTTTCCATATTTCTCAATGAGCTTTCCCAATCTTACCTTCACTCACTGTCACAAACTCACTCTATTTCCTGTCATGTTTTTCGACTGCTTTCCATGGTATTTTTCAGCCCATTTCTGTCAGCATCACATACTCTGCCACATACCTTATCATCTGCTCGTCTATCAGCCACTTCTGTTGCTGGTAAGCATATCTTTTACTCCCATAACTCATTATTTGTAGAAAGCCAATCAATAGCAACTTTTTCATCTTTTTCAATCGCTAACTCCATAGATTTATTTGCAATCTGTATCAATTTTTCTGCTTTCATACGCATTTTAAATGATTTTTGTATTTTTACTGAAATACCAGATTGTACATCTAAACATATATTAGGTACAATGATTTCCCGTAATGTTTCTTGATTTAATCGCTGTTGCACCGATCCACGAGATAATCTTTTAATCAATTCTTGTATAATTGAATTATTAAAA
>CADBMH010000049.1 GCA_902795705.1 uncultured Lachnospiraceae bacterium
GGAATTATCCTTATGAGATGCAGAGAGCGGTCACAAAATGGGAGTCTGTAAAGCCGGTCGAGATCAAAGAATTGTTCAGCAAGTATCTTTTCCCTATCATGAACTGGACTCATTATCAGAAAAGCCGCGCATTTACGGCAAAGGAAATAGATGTTTACAAGGGAATTAATGAATCTTCATCATACTCGTATGCATCGCGGGCAAAGAAAGCGATGCCCGCATTTCAGATTTCAGAATCATTTATTGCCGGCAGCGATTTCTTTGAGATGGTTGAGTACTACCTTTATCTGCTTAAGTTTGTTCAGGAAGAGGTTTATAAAATTATCTGTAAAGACGCAGAGATAAAAAAGATTTTAGAAGAAAGTAAGTCGGTTGGTTTTGGATACGCAAAACAGCTGTTTGAATGCGCAATCTTCTGTTACTATGACCGATTTAGAAATTTTGATCCGCAGGTGGTAAAGAAGCTTTTTACTTGGGCATTTATGATTCGCGTTGATATGGAGAATCTTCCTTTCGACACGATTAATAGATATGCTCTTGGCATCAATGACACCTCAAATTATTCAAACGGTATTCCGATGTTTGCCATTATCAACAACGCAAGAATACATACGGAGGTTGCGAGCGTTCCAGTAATTGTATTGCGCACTCCGGATGAGGCCAGAAATAAGAAAAACTGGAACGGTTTATATAATGCTCTTAAGAGAATCAATGGTTATGGGGAGGTGAAATAAATGGAGGATAAACGCATTTCGGAATTTTCCATATATGATCCCTCAAATGAGAAAACAATCTTTAGCGACACATCTATTTCATATGTGATCCCTTTATATCAGAGAGCATTTGCCTGGGAAGATAAGGAGATAGTACAGCTTATTGATGATATCAACGATTTTGACAATAAAAATGGACGTTCCTATTACCTTGGATCTGTTATTGTATCTAAAGATGGAAATCGGTATGAAGTAATTGATGGACAGCAGAGGCTCACAGCATTATTCCTTTTGCTGAATTACCTCAACATGCCGATGGAGAGCATTCTTTCTTTTGAGTGTAGAAAAAAATCAGATTATACGCTGCAGATGATTGTCAACGATGCGACAATCTCAATCGATGATTTTGATGACAGTCTGCTTAATGGTAAAAAGATCATCGAGAATGAATTCGGTAAATATACAGATGATGAGAAAGAAGTTTTCATCAACAAATTATCATCGGTGAAGATATATCGGATTGAGGTTCCGGAAAACACGGATCTTAATCACTATTTTGAAATCATGAACACCCGTGGTGAACAGCTTGAACAGCAGGATATTCTGAAGGCACAATTACTCAGTTATTTAGATAAGGGGTATATGGCTACCTTTTCAAAAATATGGGATGCATGCAGCGATATGACCGGCTATGTTCAAATGCATTTTGATACCAATCTTCGTGAAGAAATATTCGGTCATGAGTGGGAGAGCGAGCCCAACTGCAAGATCAGAGTGCGTGATCGTAGTACAAGCGGAAAGAGCATAAAGGAAATTATTGATCCGAAATTTGTTGTTGATCAGAAGAGTGAAATTGCAGATTCGGATGATAGGGTAAGGTTTGAGAGTATAATCACATTTCCGTACTTTTTATTACATGTCTTGAAAATCTATGTATGGGCAAATGGAATTGATGCGCACATAAATGAGTTGCTGGATGATAAAAAACTGTCAGATACCTTTACAGGCGTTATTGAAGATGGGACAAAGGGCGGAGCTCCGCTTGATAAAGCAGCCTTTTCTAAAGGATTTATTAAGTGCCTTCTGAAGTGCAGGTTCCTTTTTGACAAATATATTGTAAAAAGGGAATTCGTAAATGATGATTCAGACGGAGATTGGAGCATCAAAACATTTCATTCTTCTGGACAGAGATCTAAGAAGAAGCCCTATTATTCAAATAGTTATATTGGCGTTAAGGGGGAATGGAAGCAGACATATGATGCAAGGCATAAGAGAGTTCTTATGCTTCAGGCGCTGTTGAGGGTATCATATACATCTCCTAAGATCATGCACTGGATCACGGAACTTCTGAAATGGTTGTATACAGATTCAAATAGATGGGATATGAGCGCGTTTGAAGGAGTGATTGAAGACTACATATGCTTTGGGACGGAAAACAATGCAAATGGAAGTGTTACCGTCATGGACTACCTTGAGTCTGGTGATTATGATATGGGCGTGAATACACCACATCTGATTTTTAATTACCTGGATTATCTTCTTTGGAGGGATAGTCAGAGCAAATATGCGAATTTCGTATTTGAATTCCGTAATTCAGTCGAGCACTGGTATCCGCAGCATCCTTCAGAGGGAACTTTTGAACAGTGGGGGTCAGATGAAGGAGTTAATAATCTGGGGAATCTGTGCATTATTCAGAGAAATGTTAATTCCAAGTTCTCTAATATGTCGCCGGAATCAAAGCAAAGTACTTTTGAAGATATGATTTCGAAGGGAAGCATTAAGCTTAGAATCATGGCAGAGATGGTTCGAAAGATGAGCGCTAAGGGTGTTAATCCAAACAAAGAGTGGAAGGAAAACGCTTATATAGAACACGGAAATAAGATGATTGAATTATTAAGAAA
>CADBMH010000050.1 GCA_902795705.1 uncultured Lachnospiraceae bacterium
CTTCCGGAAATGACACTTGACGAAATCAATGCGGAGATCGCCGAGGTAAGAGCTGAACGGAAAGCAAGAAAGGCGGCTGCAAAATGATGCAGAGTATACCAATTCGAATGAAGAAGGAGAGTGAACCACCAAAATAAACTTTTGAGAAAAACTTCCCTAAAAAGGAGTGGCTTACGGATTTTGTAAGCCGCTCTTTTGCTATTGGTACATTTTGTTTATACTATTAACTTGCTATAATTATTGCTTTAGTCATTTAGATTAATCATTTCGTGCTAAAATACGTCTGCCTCATGCTGCTGCATCCGCATGTGGGACAGACATGGATGATTAATATCCCCAGCCCTTTATATCCTGGTGTGTTCCTGTGTCCGAAAGCGTGAGGGTCAGGATATCATTCTCGATCATATAAATGAGAACCCGATCCGCTGCTATATGGCGATCGTAAAATCCGGCATATTTGCCTTGCAGCTTATGAACGTCATACTTTTGTGCATCAAGGGTTTCGCCTCTGCGGAGTTTATCGACTACATCATCAAGAAGGGACATATCCATACCGCGCTTCTTCATTCGCTTGTAACCTTTCTTGTATGCGTTGGTGAGGATTAAATCGTATGTCATTCGTCATCCTCCGCGAGAGCAGCCCAGTATTCTTCCATAGTATGATACCTTGGAGTACTTGGATCCCTTGATATGCGACGTGCTTCTTCCATTGCGTCGAGTGTGCGCTGGCTGTATCTTGGCTTTTCGATAGCGAATGGAATCCCGCCACGCATGACGCATTGACGAAGGAACATATTGATTGCGCTGGACATATCCGTGCCAAGTTCAGCAAATAGATTTGATGCCTGCTCTTTAAGGTCAGGGTCGATTCTTACATGAGTAGATGCTGTTGCCATAATTATCATCTCCTTTCAATAAGATTATAACACGGAATGGCTACAATGTCTACCAGCTATTTTAGGCAGAAATGATCCTGTTTCTGGATGATGTCCTATATTGCTATAGAGGAATTACGAACGTTCATGTCTGCCGTGATCCTGATGATGACAAGTTCATCGGCTATGCGATTGACTCGAAAAGCAAGTACATCGTCAGCGGTGATAAGGTTTGCTTTCGCTGGGCAAACACGAAAATGTGGAGATTGTGCCGGTAGCAGATTTCATGCGTGACAATTTCCCAGACGAGTAGCTGCCCCGGCTACACCAGAAAGAAGGTATAGACCATAGGCTTAAAACGCACTTCTCTGGATGATAGATATGCTTGTCTTTCATTCGGGGGATTTTTTGAGAAAAACTTCTCGAAAAAGGAGTGGCTCACGGATTTCGTAAGCCACTCCTTTGCTATTGGTATATTTTGTTTGCAACAATTGTGTTTAAAAGCAATATTGAAAGATACAGGTCTCTCCTAAGCCGGTTCCTTTACTGCCTCTGCGCTTAATTTTTCAAAGATTCTGTCTGCATCAAATTCCGGCAGGCTTTCTTGTATCAGGTTATAGATGGGTTGAATGTCGGCAACTTCTTCTTCCAGCATATTTGCAATTTCCTCCGGTTTCTGTTCTTTTAGCATCTTTTTATAAATCTGATTGATCAGCAGCTTTTTTTCGCCCTCTATTCTGCCCTCTGCTATTGCGTCATCAAAAAATCCTTTCATCGTTGCCACCTCCTGTTTTCCTTTTTCTATGATTCTTCGGTTGATCTCTTTTTCGAAATCAATATTTTTTACCAGTGCCTTCATCATTTTAAAAACTTCATCGACATGCTGTATTGTTTCGGTAGATGCTTTATAATGCCGGTTTTTCCGCATCTGCACGAAATAGTCTGCCACAATCTTAAAATCGCTTCGAAACATCTGTACCTGCTTGTCCGTGAGCCACGCGATCTCAAAGACATTGATCCGGTAATCATTTACATAGGGCTTTAGTTCCTCCGGAATATCCATAGCCTCATACAGAGTCCGCTTCTTCCAGTGTTTTTCATACCCGAAATACAAAACCAGTGTAATGACAGGATACCGCTCCTTTTTTGATGTTTCGGAATCCTTTTCTTTTTCAGAATTTTTTTCCGGCTCCGCTTTCTGTTCCTTCTTCAGAAGTTGTCTCCGGTAGCCGGCTCCGTCATACCCAAGCACTCGGAAGACCATATCTGAATCAATATCGGTCTGATTCTCAATCCCGAACAGGGCAATGCGTATTCTGCAGTCTTGATCGCTTCTGTGCCAGATTTTGGCTACATCCCGTTCTTGTTCATGCAGTCTGCCATCCGCTTTGTACTGCGACTTGTCCTTGACATTCTCTAGCTCATTTTCCTTCACGAGTTGATCTCCGTGAAAGAGGAGGACATTTACGATGTCAGAGAAGACATCGTTGTAATCTTCTAATACTTTTTCTGAAATATCCTTTTCACCCATAGGCATTTCTCCTTTCCTAAGGACTGTAAATTACAAAATCCGGATGTCTTTAGAATTTACAAATCCCTTTGTGTGGACAGGTATACCTATGGAATGCTCTTTTATTTATATCAAAGCAATATTCCGTTTCCAGACAATCCCTGCCCTTGTTTATAGTGAGTTAAAGCAGGAATGGTTCTGAAAAATTGAATATATTTTAGATAATATTAGTAGAAAAAACTTAGAACTCTTAACTGCTTTGTTCTAAGATACCATATGCAATGCAAAAAGTCAATTTTTTTATATTTTTTGCCCGGTGCTGTCTGGAGGGATTTTGTAAATCACTCCTTACCGGATGAAGCACCGGTTTTTTCTCAGATTTACAAATCCTCTTTATGTGCCCGGAAGATCTTATATGTCCGGAACGCTGTCTCTGACACACAAGGCGCCGTAGCCTGTCATTGTGTCAGGGACATTCTGCTGTTCCGGTAATCGTCTTGCGCCTTTGATCAAATAGGCTTTCAGTTTTTCTCCGTAGAGAAAGGGATCGTTTCCACGGACAATTCCCCACTCCATGAGAAGCGCTGCACTTCCGGTCACAAACGGAGCGGCGATCGATGTACCGGTTTTGCCGCCGTAACGGCCTCCGGGAAGAGCAGTTACTACATCCACGCCGGGAGCGACTAAGGTAGGCATGATTCGTCCGTCAATGGTATTACCGCGTCCTGAAAAAGCGGCAACGATATCGGTAACGGTCTGGTAAGCACCGGTAGTAATGACATTGCGC
>CADBMH010000051.1 GCA_902795705.1 uncultured Lachnospiraceae bacterium
ACCATATAGTAGGCATTATTGCCACGTTCACATCCGAGATCCACAGTCGTAAAGCCATTAAGAGGCATATAGCTCTTTTCGTCCACGTTCATAAAACCCATCATATTCTCATTGGTGACATTAGACTTAAAGATCGCCTTCTTTCTGATCCAGTCTGCACACTCTTTGGCAATAGCCTTCTGGGTCATCTCGTTACGCAGTTTTACTTCAAACTCAGATCCATAGAGATTACGCTCACGCTCTTGCCTAGGTATATAAAACTCTCGCTTTTCTTTCTTCGCACGTTCCTGTACAAAGGTCGGAGAGGTGAATATAAACCGAAGCTCTTCAACATTCTTTAATTCCTTTTTCAATTCAGCAAATGCATATATAGAAAAGCATGCTGCCGCTATAGAGACCTTACTGTCCTTTTGTATCTCAACGGACAGATCGTCTTTTAGGGTCTTATTTACGTTATCTATAAGCTCCAAAACGCCTACTCCTTTACGTATGATGGTTAGTTTTCCTTATTTTTCTTGAATCGTGCGTCAGCTGGCTTTACCGCATCAGACGGAATCAACCAAGTCTTACCCTTCTTAATTGCACATTTTACACGACCTTCCGTACATAATATGCTTATTCTCCTTGAAGTGATATTCCATTTTGCACTCATTTCTACAGATGTCAAGTACTCCATTTGGTTCTCCTTCTGTTTATAAAAAGAACGATAACTCACAAATCATTATTTCGTTTTCTTCAGCTTGACGCATAGCTTCAACAATTCCTTCCTTAAAACTTAAGGTATCATTAATGGTATCAATTTCCACGTAACTATCATAGTTTTCTACAATCAATTTGGCCAAGCTTAAGCTTATTCCGTTTCTAGTACAAGTTATTATTTCTTTATCATCCGTACCATACTTGATAAGAAGATATAGTTTTTCTTCCATTAATTCCATATCATTAAGGACTTCTATATATTTTATTAATTCATTATCTAAGAAATCCTGCTCTTCTTTTATTCTCACTATAGCCAGATTGATTAGCTCTTCGTCACTCTTCTTCGAAATATCTGTCCACAACGGAACAACACCGTCTCGTACCGTATCACCCCATCTTCCAACAAATATGAGCTTTTCTTTATTGGAATCTTTGAGCAACCCTTTCCAGTACTTTATAAACGACGAAATCATTTGATTTAAGGATGTATTTGCTATTCTCCAATCTAAAAACATTTTATAAAAATGTCTAGTTTCTTCATTATCAAATCGTTTTATATTGTCATCAGTAATTTTGCTTAAAAACATTCTATATAAGGCCTTAAACAAAATATCTGTATTATCGATTAATCTGCCCTTCTCTTTTATTCTATTAGAAACAGCCTCGATATCTCTTTCATTTTCAAACACATCGAATTCAGTAATATTATTTAAGAAGCAAATTCTTCCAGTTTCAGTCTGAACCTTTCTCAAAGTATAGTCTTGAATTATATTTCCTTCATAGTTTTCTATAAATTCCTGTGCGTTATTAAACTTGTCTTTGTTGTCTTGTGTTATTGGAGTTTTATCAAGCAACACATTCTGCAAGTCATCATCAACCTTCTTTTCCACATACATTGAATCTTTAATAAATTTTTTTGCATTTGCATTTTTTGAATAATATTTTCCAACAACCAAATAGATTTCTGGTTCAAGTCTTGTAAGCGAACCTATTTTTCTGTCAAAAATCTGACGAAATCTACATACACGGCCGATTAAATTCTTAAAATCAGAAGGATTTAATTTGGATACCCCCTTCTTGTTATCAAGGATAAACATTTTATCAGCTGGAATATTTACCCCCTCTAACAAAGTCGAACTTGTAACAACAAATTGTATTTCAGCCAATTCCGCATACAATTTCTCAATATACATTCTAACTGGTTCTGGAACCGCCCCATGATGATAAATAACCCCATGCTTCATGCAGTTTATCAATCTATATTGAGGATGTACATACTCGGCTATATCCTTGCATGCTTTATTTATCTTATCATTAGCTACTTCTTTCTTATTGGAAACCATTATTTGCACAAATGACTCGATATCTTTCGGCTTATTGAAATATACAATATTCTTTAAGCCCGCATTTCCATTAACAAAGTCCCACTCCGTCATTCCACTCAGTTCATTTAGCTTATAGAACTTATTAATAAACTGGTCATAGAAAAAGCATTCTTTAGCATGTTTATCCCTTAATTCTGCCACATACAATTTTTCTGTCTTAATATATTCATCTACTTTATATGTTTTGAGCGAATAATCTGCATATCTAACTTTTATATTATTTGCGTCACATAAAAATGGAGTCAAAAACTTAAAAACTGTATTAGGATTTCTTTTTTCTAGGATAAGAACCACGCTGGCTAGGAGGATATTTCTATCATCATCATGTAATAATCCATGAGCTTCATCTATAATTACATAATCAAAACTCAGCGTATCTGTTTTCTGCAGCAACCTCAATACACGTTCTTGTGTCATTACTGCAACGATACGGCTCTCATTTCCATTAAACATTTCAGGATGAGTTATAATTTTCTGTTTTTCTGATCCTTCAGCCTGTATTATTCTCGATTTTGTTTGAGCTAATAGTGACTTTGTTGGAGTAATCACACAAATATTCTTGTCTCCACTATTTATTACGGTATGCAGAATCAAATCAGTCTTCCCATATGATGTGGGGGCGACAACCGATAACGACTCGTCTTTATTATCGTTATAAAACTCTATTAATTCTTTCTGTTGTAAACTACAAAAAATGTTATTTATTACGAAGTTCCTGTTGAATGCTGCATTAATCTCAGTAAATACGTTTTTGTCCTTCTCTGAGACCAATTTATCCTCGATAAATTGCGAAACAGGTACAATACCGCTATTAACTGCTATGTCATACAAAGGTTTGTAATCTTTAGTTCTATTACAATAGATAACAATTATTCTGTATCCAAGCTTCCTAATCTTTTCATTTGAGCTATTAATTAATAATGTTGCTACAGATAGCATAGCTACATACTTATTACGATTCATATTCTTTTCAAGCAAGAATTCTTCGTATGCATCAGAAAACTCTGTATTATTAAGAATTCGTATTGTTAAGTCAGCGTTCTTCATCTGATGCCTCTTCTTTCAGAAAATCGTACACTTTGTTATATGTCGCTTTTTGTAAAGCTAAAACATACACTTTATTAAACACATTTTCTCTTTCTACCCTTTGTTGTTTTCTATGTATATTATCCGATGAAACCTCATCTGTGATGTCAGCGAATAATACGCCTGTTAGGATTACATTCTTATCGCTACTAGTGTAAACTCCATCACTCGCATCATCCCCCCAAGAAGATAACACATCAATTACCGCATCCTTCATGGTATTCTTTCTATCAAACGAAACTTTCGCACCATTAATTGCTTCCATCCACAATGAAATATTATCTTCGTTCAGTCTTTCCGCCAGATCTCTTTTTGCTGTCCCAATTAAATCATTCATTGTTTGATTAGATGATTCATTACTATGTAATTTCCCAGATTTTACCTCTGTTATCCATAGATTAGGACTGCTTACCTCTGTAAGGACAACATCATATCCCTTTTTTATACTACGCTCTTCCATGTTAAAATAAGGAGTAACGCTTTTATATTCATCAAAATAATTGGACAAAATAAGATGTACCATCAGTTCACCTATCATACCAATCTGAGTGTTCTCTGGTTTCACTTCATATCGTTTGAGAAATTCTTTTACCGTATTTTTATAGTTATACATACGTCTGCCTGTATTAGCATTATCCTCTCCATGACATATCTCAGACAGCTGTTCTCTTATCGCTTCTTTTATTTCATCAGAAAAGTCATGAATACAGAACAATGAATATTTTTCTTTTTTAAGGTATTGAATTCCTCTGAATTCTGTCATGTAGGCATCTCCATTTCCGTATTATGATTAGTATAGATATATCATATTCTTTTATCGGAATAATGTAAAGTCAAAAATAGCCCTACAGCGACCATTTTCGATGGATCACTGTAGGGCTGTTATCATCATATTGCCACTTCCACAAGTCTTAAAGTGTCCTGTTTCGTTTCAAAAATCATGCATCGATTGGCGTAGGATTGGCGTATTTAATAGCTCCAAATTCCTTATAAATCCCATAAATACGGCATTTCATATCATAAACTTTTAAGTGTCGGGAATATTATTTTTAACACTTGTACTGTGCTCTTTATATAATTTAATCTATTCTCTTTAATGCTTAATAATATATCAAATAATTCTAGATTATTAAGTACAACTATGCATAACTTTTCTCTGGCTTGCGAAATATTTTAATAAAACAGTTTTGGAAATAAACAATCCAGATTAGGATGTTCCTTCCCTTCCAAATCTCCTTCTGAGCTATATCTAAAATTTTTATCCATTACAATTAAAACATCATCAA
>CADBMH010000052.1 GCA_902795705.1 uncultured Lachnospiraceae bacterium
AACCTTTATAAAAAGCTTGGAGCGACAAACCGGGCAGAGGCAGAAAGAAAAGCAGAGAAATTAGGATTAGTGTTTCGGGACTAACATTCATGCTGCAGAGTGGCAGGAACAGAAAATTTATTTGCAGGATAGAGGACTTTGATTACAAAATGGAGGAAACAAAATGATCTGGCTTTATATATTTGCATTTTTTCTTTCCGTGGTTCTGCTGGTGATGATCAGTGCGGGAACAAAAAGATATAATAATACTTTTTATATTTTATGCGCTGCAACGATCGTGGTAGTGGATTTCGGATACTGGCAGAGAGCGGCTGCAAAAAATCTCTGGGAGGCACTTTTAGCAAACCGGATCAGTTATCTGGACGGAACCTTTTTGACATTTTTTATGCTTTTGGCTTTGGCGGAATTTTGTGGAATCCGGATTCCCAAGTGGCTTTTGGGAGTCCTTTTCAGCATGAGTTCTTTTGTTTTGGGACTGGTATTCACGGGAGGATATCAGGGGATTTATTATAAAGAGGTTTCCATGATCAGGCTTCATGGTATTTCGTCTCTGGAAAAGGTGTATGGTCCGGCACATACCTTTTATTATATTTTGCTTGGTATCTATGTGCTGTTAATGACAGGGATTTTGCTCTATGCGGTTTTCCATAAGGAACGGTATTCCTATATCAATATTCTGCTCTTTTTCTGCATCGTATTCAGTTGTGTTCTTGTATATGTCGTAGAGATACTTGCAGATCTGGATATCACGCTTTTACCGTTCGCCTATGTGCTGATGGAGGTTTTTCTGTATCTTCTGTTCCGGCGCATGAATATGTATGATATTACGGCGAATGCGGCAAATGTCCGTAATGAAAAAGGGCAGTACGCTTATATTGTTTTTAATGCTGCAAGAAAGTTTATGGGATGTAATGAAAAGGCAGAGGAATTTTTTGAGGAGCTTGGAAGGCAGAAAATTGACTATCTGTTCCCGAAATCAGAAACATTTTTATATGAGGAGTTTGACAGATGGATTTATGACTTTGAGCGGGGAAATGCTTCTTCTAAGTATATAGAGCGTGACGGTAGGATTTTGTACTGTACACTGAATCATTTTAAAGAAGGGCAGCGGGGAAAAAGGCACGGATATCTGATCGAGGTATATGATGATACCGGGAGACAGAACCATATGCGTGAGATACAGCAGATGAATGAAAAGCTTTCCAGACTGGCAGAGGAGGCAGACAAGGCAAATCGTGCGAAAAGTGAATTTTTAGCGAGTATATCACATGAACTCAGGACTCCGATCAATGCGGTTCTGGGGTTTGACGAGATAATCCTTCGGGAAACGATGGAGCCGGAGACCAGAATCTATGCAGAAAATATCCGTACAGCCGGGGATTCCCTTCTGTTTACAGTAAATGATCTTTTAGATATTTCCAAGATTGAGCAGGGAAAGATGAAAATAGAACATCTGCCATATAGCCTGAAGGACTGCATTATGGATGTTTTGATGATCATTCTGCCAAAGGCGGAGGAAAAGTCTCTTTCCTTTTATATCCATGTAGAAGAGGATGTACCTGTAAATTATTATGGGGATTTTATGCGGTTAAAACAGATTTTCATGAATCTTTTGACAAATGCGGTCAAGTATACAGAGAGAGGCAGGATAGAGCTTTCTGTCAGGCAGGAAAAAAGAGAAGGCTCCTTATCAGGACTTTTAGTATCGGTAAAGGATACGGGAATCGGAATCCGTGAGGAGGATATGGATTCTCTTTTTCAGGAATTTAAGAGATTTGATGAAAGAAAGAACCGGGATATTGAGGGAACCGGTCTGGGGCTTAGCATCACATCGAATCTTTTGGCATTAATGGGAAGTGACTTAAAGGTACAGAGTGTCTATGGAGAAGGTTCAGAATTTTCTTTTTTACTGGAGCAGGAATGCGCCGGAGATGAGGTGATGGGCGCATTTTTTCAAAAGGACATTGTGTCCTTGCAAAAAGAAGCAGCAGGCAGGCTGTCTATGAAAAACGAGAAATACCATGCATGCTTTACGGCACCTGATGCAAGACTGCTTTTAGTAGATGATAATAAAATGAATCTCTATGTGCTCCGGAATCTTTTAAAGACGACAGAAATCCGGACAGATACTGTTATGAGCGGGGCGGAGGCGATTCATAAGATTGCGGAGCAAAGGTATGATGTCATTTTGATGGATCATTTGATGCCGGAGATGGATGGAGTGGAAACACTTCAAAGAATGCGAAAGGAACCGGGGAACCATTTGGAGGACACGGCAGTCATCATGGTGACGGCGAATGCTGTTTCCGGCTCGGAGGAGTCTTATTTAAAGGCGGGGTTTGATGATTTTATGGTGAAGCCGGTAAAGGGAGAACTGTTAGAGAATATGCTTTTAAAATATCTTCCCTCAGAAAAGGTGAAAAGAGAGAACCGGAAAAAATCAGGGTTAAATGAGCCGGAGGAAAAGGGAAGAGAGCTTAAAAGGGTGTTTGGCGAGGAGATAGAAGTCCGGGAGGGACTTGCCTATGCAAACGGAGATTATAAGTTCTATACG
>CADBMH010000053.1 GCA_902795705.1 uncultured Lachnospiraceae bacterium
AAGGAAAAGCATCTGAGGATCACCAATGTCCGGAAGCAGACTGTATTCAGGGTTGTTATCATAATTGATAATAAATCTGGAATCGGTTATCTCATCCTTCTTGATATCTCCCCAGGCTTTAAGATCTGTCTTCCAAGGTGTTCCAAATGGCGGATTGGAAAGCATGAAATCAAATTCTTCACGGGCAAATTTGTCATCGGAAATAGTTGATCCAAATCTTACTTGATCTGCCTCTTTGCCTTCTCCCTTAACAAGCATATCCGCTCTTGCTATGGCATAGGTCTCATCAGCATTTTCCTGACCATATAGATGAATCGAAACATTTTTCCCCTGAGCCCCTGCAAGTTTTTTTATATGTTCCTCACCAACAGTAAGCATGCCACCGGTGCCGCAAGCACCATCATAAATACGGTAGGTCGTGCTCTGAATCTTGTCCTGCACAGGAATGAATGCAAGGTCTGCTATCAGCTCTACTATATCTCTTGGCGTAAAATGACGCCCTGCATCAGTAACGTTAGTTTCTTCGTTAAACATACGAAAAACATAAACAAAAAGTGTTCCCATGGTATGATTATCGAGAGCCTCGATTTTTACAGAACCATCTTCATTTAGGATGTCATGATTACTGAAATTGTATCGGGGATCAACAAATTTCTCTATCAGAAGTCCTAATCTATCCTGCTCTGATAATCTGTCGATTTCGTTTCTGATATGAAATTTGTTTATGATTTCCTGCACATTTGCAGAAAATCCATCTAAATAATTAATGAAATCTTTTTTTAGCTGTTGCTGATGAGTTCTGGACTTAAGATCCGTAAGCGTGAAATCAGATTTATTAACAAATGCTTGTTTTGCAATTGACATAAGTGCCGGATCAAAGTCTGTAGATTTTCCTGTTGCTTCAAATCTCTTTCTGGCTGCAATAACCGCATCATGTGTTGGCTCAAGCACTGCATCAAATCTGCGGATAACAAACATCGGTAAAATAATCTTTCTATAATCACCAACATCATATACATCTACAAGGCAGTCATTTGCGATTCCCCAGATAAATGATTTTAATGAATTGTAAGTTGATTGGTTCATTTAAGTAAATTCTCCTCGTTTTCATCTATAAGTCCCAGATTTTGAAGTCTGTAGGACATGGCCTGCTTAGAAACAGAAAAATCCTTTCCCATTTCTTTTATCAAATTCCACATAAAGCCATAATTGTATCTTGAAAATCCTGCACTTCTATATCTGTCTTCGTATTCTTTTTTCGTTAGATCCGCAGGCATTAAAAAAGCGGCGGCACAGGCATTAGCCTGCATTTCTATGATTCTTAACGCATAGCTCGCACATCTTATTTTCCCATCAATTGTTCTGCTATAGGTTTGGTGCATATAATTTTTGCCTTCGTCCCGAAAGCATTTTGTATGAAGTACCTGGTGAAAGACTTCATGCATAACCGTAAAATTCTCTCTGCCCCTGTTATCACTTTCGGTAAGCGTGCTGTCAATCAAAATTGTTCCCTTTTTTACACCAACCTTAAAGGGAAGCATTCCCTCTTCATATCTGCTCTCCGGCCATGCATAGAAATAGCCTTCATTAAAAGCAGTTGCACGAAGGACAGACTGGTCAGGTGTCAGATATTTCCAGTCATATGACACACCAAGACATTTTTCTATTACTGCATATACATCTATCGGTTTTATTTTGGTAAGGCGTTCTTTGTCAAATTCTACCAGAAGTTCTGTGGCTTTTTCCTCCAATTGTTTAGGTGAATAATCGTAATACCGCATGAATCAATCACCATTTTGTTCTTGTTCAAGCATGTCTATTACTTTCTGCCATGTAGCATCTGTTGCCCCGGTATCTCTTGCCATTCTAAGCGCGACCCTTGCCTTTTTTGTACCCATGATGTATTCAGGAAGATCCGGTGATATAGAATTTTCCTTCTCACCTGCAGCCAAATCAAACATGTCATTTTTCTCTTTTTCATTCAGGTTCAAAAGCTCTGCCATTTTTTCAAGCTTATCCTTATCCGGCGGATAGCGATGCCCTTTTTCGATATCACTCATATAGGCAGGAGCGATTTCCAGTTCTGCTGCAAAACCACGCAATGTCTTATTCATTGCTTTTCTTTTTTTCTCAATAAATTTGCCAAATTCGCCTGTCATATTCCATTTCCTTTCATTTATCAGATTCGCATACACGCTTACATTATATCATTTTAGACAAGAAAAAGCAAGGTGAAACGGTAAAAAAACACTTTGCCCTTTAGCTATCCATCTATTCTAAGGAATCACAGATTTATCAGTGTTTCCTTAATATATCCATATTTTAACTCTAATCCTTTTCGATTCCACTTCATAGCTTATCGTATCCAGATATCATCGTCCGGAATTGACTCTATCATTTGCAAAACCGTAGTTCCTTCTCTTTTAACTTTTATTAATTCGTCTGGAGTCTTAACATCAGAAGTGTACTGATAATATTCACAAAAGGATATGTAATCATCCTCCCACGACGGGCTGTAAGTAATTGAATACTTTTTTCCACGATACTCGAAATCAATTTCCCTTCCTTCAGAAATATATTGAAATAATTGTTCTTTTGTCATTTATTTATACCTTTATCCTTTCCTCTATGAAATCCACCACTTTCATCAAACCATATATCATGTTCATGTGGAACCCTAGGATGTGTTTTTGGATTTCCATAATTTGAATAATCAATGTCCAGATATGAATTACCATATCCATCGTAGTAACGTTCAGAATCCAATTTCCCGTTTATATAATTTTTTGATACCGAATTAGGTATGCCCGTAGTCGGAACAGAATGAATGTCAGCTGTTATTGAAACTGAGTCAACCTGTTTTACGGAATTGGATTTTGCACTATTGAAATCTTCACCATTAACAGAACCATCGGTTTCTCCACCGCTACCATAATCACTATTATACCCCTTCATGATTCTCTACCTCCGCAGCTTTTTTAATATCGCGTATTGCCTTGTCTTTGGCATTTTGCGTCATGGTGTAGGAATCGTATTGGTAAATAGATATTCCTTTGCTGATGGCTGTTTTAAAGATATATTCGGATGCAGGTCCGTATACTATTATACCAGAAGGTCTGATAACTTACGGATAACGGAAGAAAAGTCTGGTACACCTATGTCCATGATGAAACCAAGCCAAAGAACCGAAGGCTTATGAAGCGTGCCACATACGAGAGCCTCTGCGACGGTCTTGTAAATTACTACAGAGAAGTCGGTCGTATGAATCTTACCATGAATGATCTTTTTAACGAATGGATACTCTTCCGCAGGGATGAGACTCCGGCAAAGGCGGGAACAGTAAGAAAGAACTATTCTGATTGGAATAAGTTCTGCAAACGCTTTGTTGTTGACAGGAAACAGCTCGGACATTATAAGGT
>CADBMH010000054.1 GCA_902795705.1 uncultured Lachnospiraceae bacterium
AGGTTTTTCATCATTTAACTTTTCTGAAATTGCAGCATCCCTTCTCTTTGCTTGAATCTGCTTAAGTGTATCATTTCCCTTTAAATAGGGTTTGCTGATTAATCGGTTTTTCAACTCAAACAACCAATATCAGCAGGCCTGATTTTTTTCGGTTATTTTGAAAAACAACAAATTTCATTTTTTCAAAAAATGCGCAACATAAAACAATACATGTCCTCATGTAATGTTCCATGTTCAATACAAATATATCCATTGCGACCATACATTCTGTGGTCTCTTTCAGTTTTGCCATGATGAGACCCAGTCCAAGTTTTCTTTTGGCATTCCCAAATTTTCCTTCTACTGCGTTTCTTTCCCCGATCTCTTTTAATTCCTGACGCACATCTTCCGCATGGTTTTTTCCTGGTTTCCCAAGTTTCGGTCCGGAAAGTTTTATGCCAAGTTTTTTACAAAGTGCCCGGTTGTTCCTGCTCCGGTATATTTTATCAGCAAGTATCCGTTCTGGATAATACCCGAATCTTTCATGATATTTTTCAACGACAGCAAGGAACTCATCTGCGTCCCCTTCATTGTATGCATCAAAACTGAACTTATCTATAAATGTGTATCCGTTCACAACCGATATGGATATCTTGGCTCCAAATTCTGTCGGGGCTTTTGATTTTCCGCGCACGATCGGACGAATCCACGGCTGTGATAAGCTGACAATCCTGTCATACACGCTATGGCACTTGTTATCCAGCATATATCTCTGCTGTTCTTCAAACTTTTTGATGGTCTGCAGCCTTTCTGCTTCTATTTTATGCAGTCCGGCCGCTCCGTATTTTTCTTCATATTCCCTGACATATCCCAGATTCCGTCTGATGCAGTTCAGCTGGTATCTGATCTCTTTCCGAATTTTTTTTGCAGATTTTTTCCTCCGTTTGTTCAGGCTCAGGAATCTTTTCCTTGCAGTATTCCGATAAGTGCGCGGTTTTGTTCCATCGAGTTTTAGCGAACCGTACAGTTTGAAATAATGGTCAAGGATCACTTCTGTCCATTTCCTTGCTTTGTCACACAGCTCCAGATCGGTAGGATATGCAATATCAGCAGGTGCACAGCTTGCGTCAATGATCAGTGTCCCACTGTTCGGATGGGCATTACCCTGTTCGTTTTCCGAATGATCAGAAGCCCCGCTGCCACTGCCTGATGGGGGATCATCGTCATCATTGGAATTTTCTTCCTCGTCCACAAGGAACATTTTTTCAGAAATCTCCTCCATCATCTTTCCATTGATTCGTTTTCTGAATGCCACCAAAAGACTCGGATCGAAAGGTCTTTCCGCCCTGAATTCTTTGAATCCGATGAAATACTGCATATATGGGTTTTCGCTGATCTGGTCTACAAGCTCCCGGTCTGTCAGTGAAAGTTTTCGTTGGATGTAAAGTGCACCAAAAGCAATCTCTGCCGAAAGAGCCTCATTCCCTGTCTTTTTGTTGTCGAAATTTTCCTCATAGATTTCATGGATGACCTTCCAGTCGATAGAATTTCGCAAAACAACCCAGCGGTTATCCTGATCCAGATGTCCTCCAAATGGAAGAATAAAATCATAGATGTCAGACTGCTCATAATCCGGTCTCCGATACACAAAATCACCTCCAAAATGCAAAGTTTTTGAACCTGTCCTGTCTAAAACCTTGCATTTATTATAACAAATTTCAGAAAAAATTACCAACAAAACAGCGTATTTTCGGTGTTTTTTTAAGGTAATTTGGATTAATCAGCAAGCCCTAATTATACTATAATACTGTCAGGGAGGAACTGATCTTTGGAAGGTTGAATAAAGAATCTGAGTGAGTACAAGGTTATTATGTGTGGACAGGGAGAATCTATGAGATGCATTCGAAAAGTTTTTATAAAAATAAATTTTGCTCCATGTTGATTACCGGAACTTTTACGATGGCAGTGACGTATATCATGCTCCTTAGTGATAATATTATTGCAGGATTATTTTTTGGAGAGAGTGGTGTATCTGCTGTTAATCTGGTGACTCCTGTTACGGGAATGGTTACATTTCTTTCCTGTATTGTCTCTGAGGGTTCGGGAATTTTATATAGCAGATGCATTGGACAGATGGACAGGGAGGGCGCAGACAAAATATACGGACAGGGAATGCCTGTCAGCCTGTTTCTTGCCTGTTTCAGTGTCGTATTTTTATATGTTTTTAAAGGCTTGTATTTTGAACTTTCCGGTACGGGCGGTAAAGCGCGGGAATACGCAATGATCTACTACCGTCTTACTCCTCTTAATGCAGCATTGACCGTTATGATTCAGTATCTGAGCAATATGGTTTATACGGATGGTGATGAGGTTGTTACAAATATTTCTTACGGTCTCCAGATAGGGGGAAATATCGTTCTTTCCATTTTCTTTTGCAGCAGATTTGGAATGATTGGCGTTATTTTGGGAACTGTGATGGGAAATGTTCTTGGCATTCTGGTTCTTGCGGGACATTTTTTTTCAAAGAGAAATACGCTTCGTTTTGTATTTCATTTTAAATGGGGGGATTTATGGCAGGTCATGCGCTTTTCAGCGGTAGATTCTTGTATTTATATCTGCTGGGGGGGCGTGGATTATGTGCTGATTCATCATGTTTCCAGATGTTACGGGGAAAAAGCTCTGGTGATTCTGGCTGTGGTGATCAGTTTGATTGAATTCGGTGTAGTGCTGGATGGAATCGGCATGGCAATTCAGCCCCTGATTGGTATGTATCTTGGAGAAAAGAATCATACCAGTATCAAACGATTAATGAAATCTGCGATAAAGACAGCAGTTCTGGAGGGAATTTTTGCGACAGTTCTGATTTTTTTGTCTGCGGATCATTTTGTACGTCTTTTTGGCATCAAAGATGCGGGAATCGTACCTGTGGCAGTGTTTGCCGTCAGGATTGTCTGCCTGTCGCTGACGTTTTGTTCACTGGTTTCTCTTGCAACGTCGTACTATATGCTGGTGGATCACATTAGTCTGGCAGTTGGAATCACGATTTTCAAAGACGGGGTTCTGTATTCGGTTCTTCCTGTTCTTTTTTCAGTATGGCTTGGAGAAACGGGAATCTGGATCGGGTTTAGTGTTTCTGCTTTTGCGGCACTTGTACTGGCATTTTTGTATATTTTTTTCCGCTATGGAAGGAATGAATTTCCGTGGTTGATAGAAAATACCGATGAGAGGGTATTTGTATTGGAAGATGAGCTGACGAAGGAAACAGCAGTGAAAATTTCAGAACAGGCTGCGAAGTTATTGGCCGGAAAGGGGTTTTGTAAAAAATCAGTTATGTGGGCCTCTCTTTTTACAGAAGAAATATCGCTTGTGGTGCTTGAACAAAATGCATCTGGAAAGCAGAAACTTCTGATAGAAATTTCATTGCTCTTTGATGAGAATGCTGTTCGTCTGATTGAACGGGATTCCGGACAGATCTTTGATGTGACTGATCCGGAGCTCCAGGTGAAAGGGCTTAGCAGTTTCATAATAGAGGGGCTTATGGAAGCTTATAAAGAAAAAGCATATTTGACAACAACCGGGTATAACCGGAATATAATGTGGTTTCCGGCTTCGGAAGAAGAAATTTTCGAAGAAGTATCGTTTAGGAGGAAAGAAAGGGCTGAGGCAGAAGGTAATATATAGAAATAAAAACCAGGAGGAAAGTTTTATGAAGATGGAAAAAATTACAGTGGGAAATGAAGTAAATCTGATTGAAAATGCTTTGGAAAAGGCTGGTGAATTTGTTGCACTTGCCGGAATCGAAGGAAAAGCGGCAATCCATGTGAATCTACTTGTTGAAGAAGTTCTTGGCATGGTCAGGGCAATGGTGGAGGATTTTTCAGCAAAATTCTGGATGGAAACTGAGGAAGGGGAGTGCCGGATTTATATTGATGCCATAGCTGATGTAAACCGGAAAAAAAGAAAGGATTTGTTATCTGTTTCTAAAAGTGGGAAAAATGTGGCAAAGAGAGGATTGATGGCAAAAATCGGTGAATTTTTTGAAGATTGTTTCGGGGAATATCAGGAGCTGGAAGAAATGGGAGTTATGGATCTCAGTTATATGTATACAGCCGGTATTTCCGGAAATACATCTGTGAATATGGGGTATACAACGTGGTCGCTTTCCCGTTACAGAACAACGATTTCAGAAGATGCACCAACAAAAGAGGATGCGAAAGAGGCATGGGATGAATTGGAAAAATCTATCGTTGCCAATATTGCCGATGACGTGATCGTAGGAATAAAGGATGACAGGATTACATTGACTGTTATAAAAAAAATATAAAAATTTTAGAAATGAGGACAAATTTGAAAATGGAAGGGGAGAAAAATGCGTTTAGATAAATATCTTTCTAATCGGGGCTTTGGAACTAGAACGGAAGTAAAGAAGCTGATTAAAAGCGGTGCTGTTTTTGTGTCCGGTGTTCCGGTGCGGGATGCGGGGTTTTCACTGCAGACGGATCAGCTTAAGGAGGGGATGTCTGTAGTTGTACAGGGAAAGGAAGTGGTTTATAAACCATACAGGTATTATATGCTTTATAAGCCGGCCGGTGTTCTAACAGCGACGGAAGATAAAAAAGAAAAAACCGTGATGGATCTGCTTCCATTTTCTGTTTCAGAAAAGAGGAGGCTTTTTCCTGTGGGAAGACTTGACATGGATACAGAGGGGCTGGTATTTATCACAGATAACGGAAATCAGGCCCATCGGCTTCTCTCGCCGAAAAAACATGAGGATAAATGTTATTTTGCAGTCATAGAAGGAATCGTGACAGAGGAGGATGTCAGAAAATTTGCGGAGGGTTTGGAATTATCTTTTCGGGCTCTGCCTGCGAAGTTAGAAATAATAGAAGTTGATGAGAAGAAAAATGAGAGCAGAATTGAAGTGACGATACAAGAGGGAAAGTATCATCAGGTCAAGCGGATGTTTGGTGCCGTTGGGAAAAAAGTGCTTTATCTAAAAAGAATTTCGATGGGAGGGCTGGTACTGGACGAAAAGCTGAAGCCCGGGGAATTTCGTGAACTCTGTGAAAAAGAGATCGTACTTTTAGAAACTGGTGGAAGAGATGAGCCATTCAAAAAAAATTCTGTAAAAAAATTACAAAAAATATAAAAGTAATTGACAAAAATTAGTAATTATGTTATATTGATTTCAAGAAATGAACAACCGGTTGCGCAACTTAGACAAAAAGGTGCGCAAAAGAATCAGACATATCCTGAAAAGGATACAAAAAGAAAGGGGAGTGGCTTCATTGAGAAAGAAAGCGATGAAAGTTTTTGTACGGAGCATGAAGGCAGTTGTGTTAGCGGGAGCGTTGATGTCAGGCAGTCTTTCGGGCGGTTTGACAGGTGAAAAGGTGGAAGCGGCATCATCTTC
>CADBMH010000055.1 GCA_902795705.1 uncultured Lachnospiraceae bacterium
ATATGGAGATGCAGCATTGCTTTGTTGCATCGGAACGAGTGAACGATGTTGCGAGGGATGCATTTGATAGGATGATAGCGTTCATTAAAAGTCAGAAGAATTGATTTTGAAAAAGGTCGGAAAACTGGCATAGATCATCGATACAAATGGAACAGGTCATGGTGCTTTAGCCGGATTTCTTCGCGCGGCAGAAGTGGAAACATTGATTTGCGGAGGTATCGGAATGGATGCCAGAAATGCTTTGCAGGAAGTGGGCATTAAGTTATTGCCGGGAGTAAGCGGTGATGCTGATTCGGTGGTAAATGATTACCTCGCCGATAAGCTTGACTATGATCCCGACACAGAATGCCATCATCACGATCATGAACACGGCGAAGGTCATGACTGTCATCATGGTGATTGCGGATCTCACGGATGCCACTAATTTCAAATGAATGAAGACGTAGGAAGGAGTTGCTTATGAAACTTGGTATCATAAGATGTATGCAGACAGAGGATTATTGCCCCGGTACTACTGATTTCAAAATGATCAGGGAGAAAAAAGGGGCATTTGAAGGAATAGAAGAGGAAATAGAACTTATTGGTTTCTGTAATTGTGGAGGATGCCCTGCAAAATTTTTATTGGCATAATGCACAATTATAGTGGTTATATTTGTTAATATTTACGCCTACCAGTGCTTGACATTTAATAGTGGGTATAGCACAATGGATATATAGCCACTGCTGAAAGGAGATTACATTATGCCAACAATCGTTCAACACTATGACAAGAAAACCGGCAAGACCCGTGTTTATGAGTCTACCCCGCACTACGATCCCGTCACCAAGCAATCGAGACCCAAGAGAAAATATTTGGGCACTCTTGATCCTGAGACAGGAAAACTGATTCCCTCTTCTGGTCGCAGGGGAAGAACAGCTTCCTCAAAAAATGCCACCACTACTGCGGATAATTCCGACTCTAAGGTGATTGCAGCTCTTAAAAAAACAATTTCTGAAAAAGAGGCAGAAATCCTATCTCTGCAGACCGAGGTAAAAGCCTTAAAGGCAACGATCAGATCATACGAAAAAGTCTGTGCATCCATATCCAATGCTTTAGGAAAGGTATCGTGTGATCAATGATGAAGTTTACCGGTGATCTGCGCCTTGATTTTGAAAAAGCAACTGCAGAGATTGTAAAGCTGAAAGATCGCATCCTTGGATACCAGGAACAGATCGACTCGCTTCGCAGAACGGTTAAGCACCTTAAGCAGTCAAAAGACTCTGCGCAGAAACAGTATGCAGAATCGCTTTCCGAAAAGGACGCTATCATCAAGGAACTTCAGAACCGCCTCGCTCATGCAGAGGCTCTTCTTGATCGCGATGGCAGCAATACAGGTACGCCGACATCACAGACTCCGATAAACAAAAACAAGGTTATTCCGAACTCCCGGCGCAGCACCGGAAAACCAAAAGGCGGTCAGATAGGCCATCCCAAAGCATCTCTTGAAGAACCTGATGAATCCGAGATCACATCAACCGTCCCACATCCATTACAGGATGGTGAATGCTGCCCTAAATGCGGCCTTAACGATTGCACTCCGACTGGCGAATCTGAAGTAAAATACGAATACGATGTACAGGTCAAAGTCGTTAAGACCAAGCATGAATTCTATTATTATGAGTGCAATAACTGCGGCACGATATTTCGTTCTCAGATTCCTCCGAACCTGAAAGAGAAAGTCCAGTACGGAAGCGGGATACAAGCTTTTGCACTGTCTCTTACAAACACCGTTAATGCAGCCATGAATAAAGCTGCCATGTTTCTTGCAGGAATAACCGGCGGCGATTTAACGCCCTGCGAAGGATACATCGCAAAGCTCCAAGCACGCGCCGCAAAGGGGCTCATCCAGTTCCGCGAAGATCTGAAGCTCGTTCTTATCACTAGAAAGATTATCTACTGGGATGACACCGTCATTTTCATTCTTATGGCCAGGGCATGTTTCAGGTTCTATGGAGATGAGACCATAGCCTGCTACACAGCCCATGCCCATAAAGATATGGAGAGCCTTGATGATGACAATGTATTAAACCTTCTGACCTCCGACACCAAAGCCATGCATGATCACTGTACCGTAAACTATAACGAAAAGTACAGTTTTGAAAACATCGAGTGCAATCAGCATCTCCAGCGTGATCTCCAAAAGAACACGGATGATACCTGCCATCAGTGGTCGGCGGATTTTAAGGAGCTTATCAGTACAACTATTAAGGATCGCAACGATGCCATAGCCAGAGGGGCGGAATCGTTCAGTGACACCTATGTTGAAGAATTCCATCGCAAGATAGATGAGTATCTTGAAAATGGATGGAGTGAAAATACTTCCGATCCCGGTAACTATGGTGCCTCTTGGGAAAAAACCTTGCTTAAAAGAATAGCAGAGTACCGCCGTCCATACTTCCTTTGGGTTGAGGACTTCAGCCTGCCAACAACTAATAACCTTTCGGAGCGAGGGCTAAGGGGTGTAAAATCACATATGAAAATATCAGGTCAGTTCGAATCTGAAGCAGCAGCAGATAACCATGCGCTTATCCGAACATACATCGAAACCTGTCGCCGTAACTGCATCAACGAAATCGATGCACTCCAGCGATTATGTGACGGAAACCCTTATTCGGTTGCAGAAATCTTCTCTACATCACATCCCTGAACACACATCAGAATATCCGGTATGAAGCGGTGTTGTAGCTCCGTTCTATTTGTTGTGCCTTCAAATCAACTGTGAATAGTAACCATCTTGTTCCGGCAAAAAGGCAGATCGTTGCGCCGCAGGGCAACCGTGGCAGACGTTACAGGACAGATCCAGGCGAATCCTACCAGATGGACTGGGGATTTGTAACTGTCGAAACAGCCTTTGGAAAAAACTATAGGATCGCATGTTTTGCAATGATCTGCCATTGCTGCGGACAGCGTTATATAGAATTTTTTCCGAATGCAAAACAAGAGAATCTGTTCATAGGAATGATCCACGCATTCATTTATATGGGAATTCCACGATATGGCCTGACAGATAACATGAAAAGCGTCGTCATCAGAAGGGACGATAACGGGATTCCTGTCTGGCAGAAGGATTACGAACTTTTTATGAACAATCTCGGCTTTGGGACCAAGCTCTGCAAGCCAAGGCATCCATTTACAAAAGGCGCTGTGGAGAGGCTCGTGCGGTTTGTGAAGGAAAACTTTTTGCAGGGAAGGATATTTAACGAGATCACCGATCTGAATTATGAGGCACTGAACTGGTGCAACAGACAGAATTCCGTCTATCACAGGGCGGTTGACTGCGTTCCGAATGACCGGCACACATCATGCTGCCTGAAACAGGCCCCGCTTCTTCAAGAGACCAAAGAACTCTCTTATTATCTCTGTCCGGAAAGGCGCATATCCTTTGACGGATTTGTTTCGTTTGAAGGAAGGCGGTTCGGTGTTCCCTACTGGTATACCGAACAGACCTGCCGTATCAAAAGGGACGGATATGTCCTGTATATTTATGATTCCAATATGACCAAGACACTCGCTACCCATGACGTCACATGGAGCCGCCGTGACAGCACGTGCAGAGACCAGTATGTTGCGGCACAGCCGGAAGAAGTGCCGTCCGTGCCGGTAAAAGTCAAGATCAGCCAGATATCGCCTCCGGAATATGATCAGGGATACAGCAGATTTAATTTCGAGGAGGGACTGGAATGATGAATGAACTGATATTTGATGAAATCGAACAGACTGCAGACTATCTGAAACTGAGCATAAATGCCCAGGAAATCGCCGATGTGATCATAAAAAACAAATATGACGAAGGACAGACGCTTGCAATATCCGGATTTTTGAAGTATTTAAAAGCAAAACGACATGAGAACCTTGTAAACATGCTCCGAAAAATGAGCAGGATCCCATTAAAGAATCCCAAGACATTTGAAAATTATGATTTCAGCCGGATCAATGGGGAGAATGTGGACGCATTAACAGAACTGTCTTCCTTGTCGAGTCTGTATGCACACAGAAATCTGGCGTTTATAGGGCCACAGGGAGTAGGGAAAACACACGGATGTTTTTTGATGTAATAGACAGAAGATATAGCAAAGAAGGACCAAACAATATGTTGTTTACAAGCAACAAAACCCCTGATAAATGGGGAGAATTCTTTAGAGAAGATTCTTCATTGCTATGTGCACTGGACAGGATCTTTGATGATGCCATGGTGTTTATGATGAAAGGCAGTAGCTATCGCGGTCAGAACTGCAAAACAATATCTATAACCGCTGGAGAGCTGTCGCCATTACCAAAATCAGAATAGAATAGATAGGAAGGAGGATGCTGGTACATTGGTTATTTCTACTTGTCTTTTATTGGTTACTTTAACCCATCTGATAATGGTTATTTCTACCCGGCTTTAACAGCATGACACCGGAAGAATTCATCAAGCGGTTCCTGCTCCATGTCCTTCCGAAAGGATTCCAGAAAGTACGGTATTACGGCTTCCTTGCCAACGGAGTCCGGAAGGACAGGCTGGCAAGGATCTTCAACCTGCAGGGA
>CADBMH010000056.1 GCA_902795705.1 uncultured Lachnospiraceae bacterium
ATGGGTGTTTTACAAGCATTATCATATGGGGTTCCGTGTCTTGTTACAAAAGGTACAAATGTTTCTGACGATATTCAGGAAGATCATGCAGGATGGTATGGCGGAAGCAGCAGCAAAGATATCGCTAATGCGATAAATGGGCTTATAGAAGACATCAATTCAAGTGATTATTTATCCTTTAGAAGTGGTGCGTTACGTGTTGCTGAAAAATATTCGTGGAAAGAAATCGCCAAGAGATCTCACAATGTATATTCCGATTTGGTAAAGATATTATGAAAAATTATTTGTCTAGAACTATTAGATATATAAGTCATTCTCTTAATATTTTATTTATTAATATGATTTGCAAGAATATAACTATCGGGAATCATTTTCGATATAGAAAAAGACTAGAGTTAAATTGCGATAGTGAAGGCAAAATAGAAATAGGTGATAATGTTTTTTTTAATAATGATTGCTCTGTTAACAGCCATAATATTATAAGAATCGGTGACAACTGCATTTTTGGAGAAAATGTGAAAATCTATGACCATAATCATAGGTTCGCTTTGAAAGATAAGCTGATAAGGGATCAAGGATATTCAAGCAAAAAAATACTTATTGGTGAAGATTGCTGGATTGGAAGTAATGTGATTATTTTAGCAGGATCAATTATCGGTAAACACTGTGTAATAGGCGCGGGTAGCATTATTAGTTCAAATATACCAGACTATTCAATCGTAAGGTCCAATAGAAATAATACTATTGAACCAATTAGATAAAGTTAGTGCACATTTCGTTTGGCAATGATAAACGTGGAGGACAGCTATATGAAGATTTTGGTCACAGGTGCGAATGGGTATCTTGGACAGGGAATTGTTAAGGCATTACTTGATAGACGAGTTGACGTGGTTGCGGCAGACTTTTCCACACAACATGTTGATGATCGCGCACAGAAAGTGGCTTGCAATCTCTTTGAAATTGAAAACCCATATGAATATTTTGGACGACCGGATGTGCTACTTCATTTAGCGTGGAGAGATGGCTTTAAGCATTATTCAGATGCTCACATTGAGGATCTTCCACAGCATTACCATTTCATTAAAGCTATGACAGATGCGGGAATTCAGCAGATTGCGGTAATGGGTTCTATGCATGAGATTGGCTTTTTTGAGGGAAGCATTAAGGAAGATACTCCATCTAATCCGGTTACACCGTATGGGATTGCCAAGCTTGCTCTCAGACAGATCACAGGGGTTCTGTGCAAACAGAAAAATGTCAAGTTTCAATGGCTGAGAGGATACTACATCGTTGGAAATTCCAAGTATGGCAGCTCAATTTTTTCTAAGATAACGGCGGCTGTAGAAAACGGAGAAAAGGAGTTTCCGTTCACAATGGGGCAGAACCAGTATGATTTTGTAGATTATGACAAGTTCTGTGACGATGTGGCTGCAGCAGTAAGCCAGGATAAAGTACTAGGCATTATTGAAATTGCATCTGGAAAGCCGGAGAAACTTGCTGACCGCGTAGAAAGATTTATCAAGGAAAACAATTACGACATTACTCTCAAATATGGTGCCTTTCCTGATCGACCTTATGATTCAAAAGCAGTATGGGGCGATAGCAGAAAGATAGACGCGATAATAAAACGACAGTTATGATACGAGGCAGAATGATGAGGATTAATAAAATATTTAATTCAGTATTAGCAATTCTAATTGTGCTCATTTGGCTTATGCCTGTATCGAATATGCCAAATACTCTTAATGAGACGATGATTAGAAACTGCTATTGGATGAATATTATTGTTCTCCTTGCCGTGATTATATATGAAAAAACTATTAGGGCAGGTTTAAGTTTAATATCTCTAGGCATGATCGCATTATTACTAATCTGCACGTGGCTGTTCCATTCCTATTATGAGAATATATCGGTAGTTTCATTTGGGTATTTGTATAATTATATTTCATTCTGCTTATTAATAAATATTAATCCAAGACGCCTATCAAAAGTCAGAATTTGGGATGCACTGCTTGATGTGATATGCGTACTACTAATCACTGTGGGCATTTTGATGTTTCTTGGAAATGAACAAATAGAGCAATTTCTAAGGACGTTTTATGTTAACCATTATTCATATGTTTATACAGTGATGTTTATGAGCAAAAAAACGGTAACCTTTTTTGCAACTCACTCAATTTCTTGCTTTATTTACTTTATGATTTGGTGGATGCTTGAATATAGGAATTCAATAAAGTTTGAAGCTAAGAATATTGTATTTATAGTCGGTATAATATTTGATATAGTTATGTGTCTAAGTGTATCCGCTGTAATGTGCTCAATAATGATTGCTGGATACTATTATATAAAATGGACTAAGAAAGCTACGAAAAGAAATATCATTTTTTCTTTAATACTTATTGTTGGGATCATTCTTGCCGTTATCACAAATGCATCGACAATAGATACAATACTATCATCAAATGTAAATGGCATTAATGGGCGTTTAGGGACAAATGGAAACTTATGGGCAACATTGAAGTTTGCACTACAAAGTTTAATCCCTTTTGGGCTGTGTGATGTTACCGGATACTGGTTAACAGATGGTGGATATTTCATGCATTTTATCAGAGGGGGAGTTTTACTGATAGTACTATATTATTATGGTCTATTTAAACTGCTGAAAAATAACATAAAAGATGCGAATAAAAGATATGTGCTGTTTTTCAGTTTGATGCTATTTGAAATTGGATATCAGTTTACTAATTGTATGAGGTTTTTCATGATTATGCTCTTCCTCTTATGCTTCTGTCAGTACAAGGATGCAAATTATCAAGTTAATAATGGCGAAACAAACTCACATAGAAAAGTGGTGTTTAATATATAATGAAGACATTGGTAATTGTTCCCGGGCTAAAATATTACTATTTTAATGATATAGATA
>CADBMH010000057.1 GCA_902795705.1 uncultured Lachnospiraceae bacterium
ACTGCGGTAACGACACGGATCACCGCCAAAATCAATCCTGCAGCGCATATTGCGATTCCAAGAGGAAGGGAAAAGAAGCAGAGACTGGTTCCGATCACATAGATGGAAAATACATGCCTGCTCGGAAACGATTTTTTTACGGTATCCTTTTTTATCAGCGGCTCGATATCATAGATTTCATATGGTCTTTTGGCTCCGTAGCTGCTGCGGAACAGACTGACCAGAAAAAAGGTCACCATAGGGACGAAAAGAAGCACTGCTCCTTCTACATATCTTTTTTCGAAAAGCAGAAAGAGCAGTACAGAAAGATAGGAAAATGCCGTCAGATAAGTCAGGCATTTTCCTACGATATTTACGAGCAAAGCTCCATGCGGAAGCTGAGCAATCTTTTTTGCAAAATAAAGATAAGTTTCTTTCTTCATACTACCTCTGTCTTTTCTACTTCTGTAGTCTTCAAGTAAAGCTCCTCTAACTGCTTCTCATCTACCACATTCGGAGCATCGGTCATCAGACACGAAGCATCCTTTACCTTCGGGAAGGCGATCACATCACGGATGCTGTCCTGTTTTGCCATCAGCATGATCAGACGATCCAGTCCATAGGCAAGTCCGGCATGCGGAGGTACGCCATACTTGAACGCATCTAATAAAAATCCAAACTGTTCATTTGCCTTTTCCTTCGTAAAGCCAAGTGCCTCAAACATGGTTTCCTGCACATCGTTCTGATGGATACGGATGGAACCGCCGCCAAGCTCCGTACCATTTAAAACAATATCATACGCTCTGGCGCGCACCTGCTCCGGATGCTCCTTAAGAAGCGGAATATCCTCCTCCATCGGCATCGTAAACGGATGATGCATTGCCACATAGCGTCCCTGCTCCTCTGAATATTCAAATTCCGGAAATTCCGTTACCCATAAAAATTTATATACATTTTTATCCAACAGTTCCAAATTCCTTGCAAGCTCTAAGCGAAGATTGCCTAAAACATCCCAGACGATTTTATTCTGATCTGCCGCAAACAGGAGCAGGTCACCCGGTTCTCCCTCCATCGCAGAAACCAGATTTTGTAACTCCTCGTCTGTCATGAACTTTGCGAAAGAGGACTTATAGCTGCCATCTTCATTGATACAAAGATACGCAAGTCCCTTCGCACCGAAATCCTTTGCGAATTTCACCAGTGCGTCAATCTTCTTTCTGGGCATGCTGCCCTGTCCCTTGGCATTGATACCACGCACGGAGCCGCCGTTTTCGAGTGCTCCCGTAAATACGCCAAAGCCACAGTCCTTCACAACCTCCGATACATTCTTTAATTCCATGCCAAAACGCAGATCCGGCTTATCGGAGCCAAAACGGTCCATCGCCTCCTGCCAGGTCATCCTTTGGATCGGAAGCTCGATTTCTACATCCAGTACTTCCTTAAATATCTTCTGTAACAAGCGCTCATTCACATCCATGACATCTTCTTCATCCACGAAAGAAAGCTCCATATCAACCTGTGTAAATTCCGGCTGCCTGTCCGCGCGCAGATCCTCATCGCGAAAGCATCTGGCGATTTGGAAATAGCGGTCATAGCCGGAGCACATCAAAAGCTGCTTAAAAAGCTGCGGTGACTGCGGAAGTGCATAGAAATTTCCCGGATGTACACGACTCGGCACCAAATAGTCCCTTGCTCCCTCCGGTGTGCTCTTTGTCAGCATCGGTGTCTCTATCTCTAAAAAGCCCTCGTCTGCAAGGAACTGACGGATCAGCGTCGCTACCTGACTGCGCATGATCAGGTTTCTCTGCAGATCCGGACGACGAAGATCCAAGTATCTGTATTTTAACCGCAGTTCTTCCTTTGTCTTACTGTCCGCCTCAATCGGAAACGGCGGTGTTTCCGACTCTGAAAGGACTCTTAAAGATGTTGCCATCACTTCGATCGCGCCTGTTGCAAGATTTTTATTCACGCCGCCTTCCCTTTTCACAATTTCCCCTGTTACAGCAACCACAAATTCACTGCGAAGCTTATATGCTTTTTCAAACTGCTCTTTTCCAAGTTTTTCTTCCTGAAAATTAATCTGTAACAGTCCGCTCCGGTCACGCAGGTCTGCAAAGATCAATCCTCCGGTGTTTCTGGTCTTCTGTATCCAGCCCATCACAGTGACCTGTTCCCCTATATTCTTTTCTCCAAGCTCCGCACATCTGCAGGTACGCTTTAATCCTCTCATTGACTCCGCCATTGTAATCGATATTCTCCCTTCTTCGATATAGTATTATCTTCCTCGAACCTGTTTTATTCTACAACGAAAACAACAATTGCGCAACTCCGATCTATACATAGAGCAAGATCATCTCCTTTTCAAACAGCTCCAGTGTTTCAACCTGCCTCTCACTCGTTGCCTCCCGAAGCTTCTTTACCCCCTTCGTCAAGACCTCCCTGTGAACCACGCGTTGAAAGGCAAGAAACGCCTTCATATCGTAATCCTCCACCTCATCGATCATAATCTCCAATGCCGTTTTCGGATCAAATGCTTTCCGGTAGCTCCGGTCTGTCGTCAATGCAATAAACACATCACATACACGCAGGATTCTGGCAAGAGGAGGAATATCTTCCTTTCGCAGATTATCCGGGTAGCCGGAGCCGTCACAGTTCTCGTGATGGTAATACACCGCATCGGCAATCCGCTTTCCATAGCCTGCCTCCATCACGATTTCATAACTCTGTCTGGTATGCTGTCTGACATACTTCATCTGCTCCACGATGAGCCCTTCTTCCGAATACATATATTTTGTCAGCTTCAGCTTCCCGATGTCATGTAAGATCCCGGCAATCTCTAAATCGTCACACACATCTTCAGACTCCCCCATCTCCTTTGCGATCATCTTCGCCAGATTGCTGACCTCAATCCCGTGATACATCTCTTCGCATACAATCTTTCTAAGATCGAGAGGGATCACTTCTCTGTTCATGACTCTTTCAAAAATCTCCTCCATCATCTTTCCTCCATCCACAAGGACATTTCCTTTCCAAAAAGCTACTATTTTTAAGGAACAAGAGCTTTCTAAAAAATATCTCTTTTCCGTTCAATCATCTCATCAATTCTACTTATGTAGTCCCTTATACTTTTTACATTTTCCACTCTGCTCACAATCCGTTTTTCCGGATCATATCTTTTCGTGGAAGCCCCCGCCCCCAGTGCAATGATCGTCTGCATTTCCTCCATGATCAGAATATTATACAGACACTCTTTTCCGGGCTTTGAAAACCCGATATTCTCCTGCCCGCTGCTTCCGAAATGACCGGAAGAGTTTTTTTGGCGATACATATAATACGGTTCATAACCCCCGCCCCTTAATTTCTGTTCTGCAAGCAGCAGACTTTTCTCCATCGTCTGTATCCTGCTTTTCTCTACCCTTGTAGAATCCTTATTTTCCTCTAATAGCTCCCGCAGCCCGGATGCTCTTTTGATCACTAAGGAATGAATTGTCACACTATCAGGCTCTAACCTCCGGATCTGTTCCAGAGTATCTAAAAAATCTTCGACATCTTCTCCCGGTAGACCGACGATCAGATCCATATTGATATCATCAAATCCAAGCTCCCTTGCCAGAGAAAATGCCCTTTTTGTATCCTCTACTGTGTGCCTTCTCCCGATCAGATCCAGTGTTTTTTGCTGCATGGTCTGCGGATTAATGGAAATCCTTCCGGCAGAATGCTCCTTCAGTACCAAAAGCTTTTCTTTCGTAATACTGTCCGGTCTTCCGGCTTCAACGGTAAATTCACACTCTTCAGAAACCAGAAAATGAGCCTTAAGCTCTCCAAGCAAAGCACCTAACTGTTCCGCGCTGAGTGAGGTAGGAGTTCCTCCGCCGATATAGACACTAGTAAGCCTCTTTCCCTTACAAATCTCCCCCATCTCTCTGATTTCCCGAAAAAGTGCATTCAGATAATCCGGTATCAAATCTCCGAAACGCTCCACAGGATAGGACGGGAATGAACAGTACAGACAAGTCGTCGGGCAAAAAGGGATCCCGATATAGAGACTATACCCGTTCTCATAGTTCATTGTCTGCAGTAAAGAGGCTTCCCTTTTTGCAATTTCCATGCACAGCCTGCTTTTTTCCTCCGAACAGCAGTAAATATCCCGCAATTCTCTATAAACCTCTTCCTCCTCTTTTCCGGAAAGAAGTTCATTCATCGGAATCTTCGTCGGACGCACGCCGGTCATCGTTCCCCACACCGGAAACTGTTTTTCAAAGCCTTCCGGCAGCCTTTCCTCCGGAAACCCTTCTAACATCCGAAACAAAAGACGTTTCAGCTCATTTTTATAATAGGTCCGGTATGGATGTGCGGACTTATCCGGCTTCTTATGAAAATCCCCTTCACCGGAAACCGTGACCTTATCCTGAATTTGAAAATCACCTGCCCGGACCAGAATGACGATTTCATATGTTTCAAATACAAAATGTACGAATAAGGTTTCCTCTTCCTTCCCGCTTCCAAAGCACTGCCCCGGGAAAAAATTCACAAACAGCGCCTCCAACTCATAGTCAAAATCCTTTTCGGAATATGTAATGTCAATCATGGCCTGAACCCTCTACTCCACTGCAAAAGGATTAAACATCTTTTCGTGCTCGATCGAAGTCATCATGCCATGCCCCGGATATACCTTTGTAACAGGTGGCAGCTTAAAAAGCTTCTCCCGAACCGAGCGTATCAGCTCACTCATACTGCCGCCCGGAAAATCTGTTCTGCCTACCGATTCCTGAAAAAGCGTATCTCCTGAAAACAGGATTCCCGCCTCCGGAAAATAAAAGCACATCCCGCCCACCGTATGCCCCGGCGTCAGGATACACCGCACCTCTTCCCCAAGGATAGAAATCGTCTCCCCATCCTCCAGATAATGATCGGCATCTATATCCACCTTATCTCCCATCTGTACCGAAAGATTTACTCCCGGGTTCAACAACACTTCCTTTTCTGCCTTAGATGCATACACCGGAACCGGAAACTTCTCTTTTAAACCGTTTACAGCCGAAATATGATCGAAATGTCCGTGCGTCAGAAGGATTGCCTGAAGCCTGATTCCCTTTTTTTCAATATACTGGATCAATTTCTCTGCTTCATCCCCCGGATCTACAATGATCCCATCCATACTTTCCTCATCATACAAAAAATAGCAATTGGTCTGTATCGGTCCAACTACACGAAAATCACATGATAACTGACTCATTTTTACCTCCGCTTCTATCTGTTTATGTCTATCTTCTCACAACGAAACTATTCTGTCTGTTTTCTGATTTAAATAAAATCCTTTAGGATCTCACTCTCTCAATATCCGTCACACTCTCTACCTGCCTAAGCTTAGCCGTCAGGTCACGAAGCGCCGTCGCGCTCCGGATTCCGAAACAGATATTGATCGACGCAACCCCCTGTTTACTCGTC
>CADBMH010000058.1 GCA_902795705.1 uncultured Lachnospiraceae bacterium
CAGATCAGCTACGATTGCTTTTCTTGCCTCATAGCGATCCATACCTGCATATTTCGGATAATCCTCTACAATCTTCGCATCATCGGTAAGCACATTAATAATCTCCAGATTATGGCGAAGCCCGACCTCAAAATCGTTCGGATCGTGCGCAGGCGTGATCTTTACGACACCCGTACCAAATTCCATATCCACATATTCATCCGCAATAATCGGAATCTGACGATGTACCAGGGGCAAATCGAGCATCTTCCCAACCATATCCTTGTATCTTTCATCGTCGGGGTGGACAGCAACCGCCGTATCGCCAAGCATTGTCTCCGGACGCGTCGTCGCAAGGTCAATATAGCCTGTCCCATCCGTCGTCTTATAACGCAGATGCCAGAAATGTCCCGCCTGATCCTCATACTCCACCTCTGCATCAGAAATCGAGGTCTGGCAGACCGGACACCAGTTGATGATACGCTCTCCACGGTAGATCAGCTTCTTTTCATATAATTTTACAAAAACCTCTTTTACTGCTTTATTACAGCCTTCATCCATCGTAAAACGCTCTCTGTCCCAGTCACAGGAGGAACCGATTTTTTTGAGCTGTTCGACAATCCGTCCGCCGTACTGCTTTTTCCAATCCCAGACATGCTCCAAAAACTTTTCACGCCCGATATCTTCTTTGGATATTCCCTCATTACGAAGCTTTTCGACCACCTTTGCCTCCGTTGCAATCGAAGCATGATCCGTCCCCGGCACCCAAAGAGCCTCATACCCCTGCATACGTTTAAAACGGATCAAAATATCCTGCAAGGTATTATCAAGGGCATGTCCCATATGGAGCTGTCCCGTAATATTGGGCGGCGGCATCACAATGGTAAACGGTTTTTTCTCCCGATTTACCTCCGCATGAAAATATTTTTTCTCCTGCCACCTGTCGTAGGTTCTCTTTTCAATATCCGCAGGATTATAAGTTTTACTCAGTTCCTTTGCCATGTCAATTATCCTTTCTAGCCCAAAATACCCTCTGCCATACGACAAAGGGTTTTCAATTAAAAATTTCTTATCATTATGCAATCTTATCTTTTGCAATCTCTACCAGAGAAGCAAACCCTTCCGGATCACTGATTGCCATCTCTGAAAGCATCTTTCTGTTAATATCGATTTCCGCAAGCTTGAGTCCATGCATAAACTTACTGTAGGAAAGTCCATTCATACGAGCTGCCGCATTAATACGGGCAATCCATAATCTTCTGAACTGTCTCTTTCTCTCCTTACGACCTGCAAATGAAGAAGCAAGTGCTCTCATCACAGACTGCTTTGCCACGCGATACTGCTTTGAACGGGCTCCTCTATATCCCTTCGCAAGCTTTAATACTCTATTATGTTTCTTTTTTTCGTTTAATCCGCCTTTTACTCGTGCCATTCTAACCTTCCTCCTTCAATTATTTCTTATATGGAATCAATTTTCTTGCTACCTTTACATTCGTAGCATCCATCTCTGTCTGTTTCCTTAAATTTCTTTTTCTCTTGGCAGATTTCTTATTTAAGATATGACTTTTGTTTGCCTTCATTCTTACAATCTTACCGGAACCGGTAACCTTATAACGCTTTGCTGCTGCGCGCTTTGTTTTCATTTTTGGCATAGCTTATTTCCTCCTTAATCTTCCTTCATTACGAAATAACTTTCGCAATTTTCTTTCTTAAATTTATCAGAGAACTTTATTCCTATTTCATATGCAAAATAAAATCCTCCTAAAAGCCTTTTTCGTCATTTGGGAAATTTCCTTACGAAACCCTTTTAAACCAAAAGCTTTCTAGCGTTTTTCAGACAAAAACATCACCATGCTCCTGCCTTCCATCTTTGGGTTTTTATCAATCACTGCAATATCCTCCAGCTTCTCAAAAAAACTGTCCAAAATCTGCTTGCTGTAATTGATATGTGCCATCTCTCGACCACGGAAACGAAGAGTTACTTTTACTTTATCCCCTTTTTGAATAAACTTCCGTGCCTGGTTTGCCTTTGTATTCAGATCATTTTTATCAATATTCGGCGAAAGACGAACCTCCTTCACCTCCATCGTCCGCTGTTTCTTTTTGGCTTCTCTTTCCTTTCTCGCCTGCTCGTAGCGGTACTTTCCATAATCAATGATCTTGCACACCGGCGGCTTCGCTCCCGGCGCGATCTTCACCAAATCAAGATCAGCCTCTCTCGCAAGCTTCTGTGCCTCCTTTGCAGACATGATCCCAAGCTGCTCTCCATCCTGACTGATCACACGGACTTCCTTGTCTCTAATCCTTTCATTAATCATTAATTCGCTAATGGTCGTACACCTCCAAAGTTTTAAATAATATAATACACAACTCTGTGTATAAAAAGAACGCGGACAGCATAGTATCCGCGTTCGTTCATAAGGTCATAGCATAAAGAACATAAAAACCCAAGTCACGGTCTGTTCGTGCTAAGGTGAGAGCGGATCACTCTGCTTCGTTTGTTCAACAACAAAATTTATAATATCATGACAACATCTCTTTGTCAAGTACTTTTTCTCTTGCAATTTTCCCTTTGCAAATCTGCCTTTACATTATTTACTATAAGTAATCGTAAGATACTGAGACTATTGCAGTGCAATCTGACGTGTCAGATGCGTCGTCAGATCATATCCATCCCAGAGCAGATCAAAATCCAACGTTTTACCAACCGGAACCACCCGGTCCACCCCTTTCATTCCCGATGTCAGAAGCGGTATAAACATCTGCCTATCGCCAATATAGCCAATCGTCTGACAATGCTTGTCGCTGCACACACTTTTCAGCTCCATGATATCTTCACAATCATATTCAAAAAAGTAACCGGAATTTTCCTTTAAATCCATTAAGGAAGCATCCAGCCTGTCCATCTCCAGACGAATAATAAGATTGTCCTTTCC
>CADBMH010000059.1 GCA_902795705.1 uncultured Lachnospiraceae bacterium
CTATGGAGGATTGGAGGGATAACATGAAGTTAGGTGAAGATGGTGCAATGTTCCGGTCGATTCCGCCGAATCTGGAAAACTATGAAAGCTATGCTTACAGCAGGGCAGTAGACAGACAGATGAAAAAGCTGATGGAATTTAACAGATGTGTGCATGTCTGGGGAAACCTTCCTGAGCTTTCTCCGAAATTTTATGATTATGCAGCGGTTTCTCTGCGTGCGCTGTATTACCGGTCGGAATATACAGATGATGTAAAATTGCAGATTTTGGAACAGGCTCTTCAAATATACAAATTTGCGGGAACAAAGAAGGCGGTAGAGCTTTTGGCGAGTACTGTTTTTTCGGAGGCAAAATTCGTTCCATGGTATGAATATGACGGAGAACCGTATCATTTCAAGATATGGTTTCCTATGGGGATTACCGAGGAAGCTTTTCTTTTCATCAGAAATCTGATTCAAAAAGTAAAAGCGGCAAGGAGTATTTTTGATGGGATACAGATAAAGGATTATCTGCTTAAGATTGGAGCATATGGAGCTGTGGGAGCTGTAACAAGTCCGGATGTAATCATTACGAATCATCCGGAGCAGAGCAGTGAAGGCACGATAAACGCTTCATCAAAAGCAGGGGTTGTATCTTATCCGAACGCAATTATTAAATAGAGTAGAGGAGGTTTTTAAATGGCAAAATTTAAAGAGGCTGTGCTTACCAGAAAAGGAATTGCACTTTTGGCAAAGGCGCAGGCGGAACATAAGAGCATAACCTTTACAGGAGCAGTGACCGGAAACGGCGATTATGAAGATGGAGAAGATATTTCTTCCCGCACATCATTGAAAAGTGAGCAGCAGACCTTTGCACCGACATTGATTAGAAGGCAGAATGAAACAAATGTTTATGTTCATTTTACGATCACGAATTATCAGGAAGGAGATGCATTGGAGCATGGCTATTATGTCACGGAAATAGGGCTGATTGCAAATGATCCGGACGAGGGAGAAATCCTTTATGGAATTGCTATCGGAGAGCCGGGGAAATGTGACTATCTGCCGGCTTATGACAGCTTACTTCCGGCAGTGATCGGTGTGGATTTTCTGATTGAAGTCGGGAATGCAGATCAGGTCAATATCGTAACGGATCTTTCTGCGTATGCTACTCATGAAGAGGTGGAAGAGTCAAAAACGCTTACAGATGACACGACAGAACAGAAGTATAGGCTTGGTATTGATAATGGATTGATTTATATACAGGAGGTTGAAGGCAATGAGTAATGCAGGTGAAAAGATTTTTATAGCGGATAAAGAAACATTAGATAAGGTTTACAACATTCTTTCCACGGAGCCGGTTTATGGATTTATTGAGCATATGGATGTACTTGCACCGGATGAGAGAATTGAGTATATCGGTCTGAACAAAGACTATGTACCCTTGACGGTGAATAAGACTACACACGCTGCTTCGTACGGTGGATGGTCTGCTTTTCCTGTTCTGACTGAAAATAAGCCGTGGATGGTGAAGTCGAACGGATCCCCGGACTATGAATTGTCGGAAACGGATTATACAAAAAAATCGGACGGTACTACGGCCTCGGATGTGTCAAATGCATCATATGATGGCGGTGCCTTTTCAAAACTTATCCGGATATGGCGCAAGGTTGAAGTGGTCGGGCATGACAGGGTTGTCAAGTTTTCTCTGACACCAAGGGAGGGATTTACAGATGATGGATTTAATGGCGTACCGTATCGGTGGATACCGATGTTCTATGCTTCGGTAGCTGATAATAAGGCTCAGTGCATTGCAGGAACGCAGCCATCGTATAATTTATCTACGGATGCACAGCATAACGCCATTACAGCTTTTCATACAAATGCAAAGTTCTTTGGTGGTCCGATTGTAGAGGTTGTTATTGACCTGCTGATGATGTTTTCAAAGACTTCTAACTTACAGGATGCATACGGGAACGGTAATATGTCTGGCTATGATTCATCAGCTTCGCCTACTTACGGAGTCAAGGCTAATGCAGTAGTGGGCGGCGGTCAGTTCTATGGTTCTTCTGATGGCACTTCGCTCAACAAGATACTGCACTCGATTGTGCTTGGTACATACCAACAGTGGATGCGTGATCCGTATGAAGTAGTCGTCAACGGTGTTGTTAAGGTGTCAAAGGATTACACTTATGATCCGACAGGCGCAGCGTATGTTGACACGGGCATAAGGGTATCGGATTCAAGGGGAAATACATGGCGATATCCGTTACAGTATTTAGTGGTTGACGGTTACGGCTCTATTCCGGATCAGTCATCAGCAGAGGGTTCAACGGAGACCGGACCTTGCGACGGAACATATAACAGTAAGAGCCAAAGCACGATGACAGCTGTCCTGCTTCGTTTCGGCAGCTGCAACGCCGGTGCGCCTGGGGGTTCTCGCGCTCGGATTTGGGACGACACTGCTGCGGACGCGAACTGGAGCATTGGCTTCGCCGTTTTTCTGTAATAACCTGTCCGCCACAGGCGGGTGGGGGGTGTGGGGGTGTGCGTAGCACAACTCCCCCACAATATAAATGCAACTGTAAACCAAAGAACAATTTAACAGGGGTATAGGCTGTCGCCTTCCGGGGAGCTGTCCTGCTTCGTTTCGGCAACTGCAACAACGGTGCGCATGGGGGTTCTCGCGCTCGGAATTGGAACAACACTGCTGCGAACGCGAACTGGAACATTGGCTTCGCCGTTATTCTACCAATTATGGAACGACAACTCAAAGCCAGCCTGTATCCTACACCGCAGACGGTTGAGACACCGTTTAATCGCCCTTAGTGGAAGGATAAGTGGAAATTGTTCCGAGACAGGGCGGATATATGTGTGGTCGTACAATATATCCGTAGGAGATAGAAAAATCTTCGAGGTAGAAAATGAGACATAAGGACATTAGAATAAGACACATCAAGGATAAGAAGTATAAATATCTGTGGGCAAAAATGCAGCGCAAAGATATCATTATACAGGCATGGAAGAATTTAAGGAAAAAAAAAAAAAAAAGGGCAGAGGTTAAGCAGATAGACAAAGACCTCGACAACGAAGTTGAAAAGATGCAACTGACGATCAGGGCGACCGTTCCGGAACATCCGGACGAGGGGTATAACCCTCCGAAAGTCAGACTGACAAAAATTGTCCATGAACACGAGAAGAAGCGGATAGCACATTTAGCTGACATTCATGAACAGTGGTATTTTTACATTATAGTCGAAGTATTAAAGCCTATCGTCATGAGAAGAATTCACAAAAATGTCATCGGCTGTATTCCCGGTCGTGGCTCGCACTCCGGCAAGAAAAAGATTGAGGAATGGATAGAGAGCGGATTCCGTCATATTTATAAAGCCGATGTGAGAAAATTTTATGATAATACGCAGATAGCCGTAGTCATAAGAAAATTAAGGCGCGACATAGCAGACGAGCGCTTCTTATACTGCATAGCGAAAATCTACAGGTATGTTTCAAAGGGAATTTTAATCGGCTTGTATATCAGTCCATGGTTAGCGAATTATGTCTTGACGACAGTAGATGAGGTAATTGAGCGGACAGGACAGCGCTTTATACGGTATGTGGATGATATAGTAGTTGTGTCTTCAGCAAAGAAAAATTTGAAGGCAGTACATGAAACAGTCAGCACTGCACTAAGCCATATCCGGCTGAAGCTGAAAAGCACATGGCAGATATTTAGGTTTGATTACCCTACTAATAAGCACAGAATCACTAAAAGCGGAAGAAAAGTGGAAATCAGAATTGGGCGACCACTTGATTTCATGGGATTTGTATTTTACAGAGACAAAACGGTCATCCGTAAAAGGATTATGTTAAAAACCACACGCACAGCCAGACGGCTAAAGAAAGCGAAAGATATAGGCAGACGATACTATGCGAAGATGGTCAGAGGTATGGTGTCACGGATGGGGTGGTTTAGGTATACGAAAAGCTATGACTGTTATCTGAACCATATCAAACCGTTTGTCAACATTGGAAAACTGAAAAAGATAGTATCAAAATTAGACAGAAAGGAGAATCAAAATAATGAAAAACTGGAAAGAGGAACACTTGTCGTCGCAGCCTGATGCACTTCAACAGATAGCACAAGGGCTGTATATTGAAAGGAGAAACATCCGGGAGGTCACGCACGAAGCCGCAGACGACATGGAGGCTTATACCGATTGGGTATGTGAATCACGGATCATCTCTGTAGATGAATACCATATGTTGCAAGCTATAAAGGAAATCGACACGCAGAAAGCGATTGATGACTATACGGAACAGCTGATTGAGGAGGGATTGTTATGAGTACACTTATTCAAAGTTTGAAGCGGCTATACGAAGCCGGAAGACTTACAAAAGAGCAGATAAGGGAACGGGTTTTGAAAGGCACTATTACGGAAGAAGAGTATAAATATATTACAGGGGAAACCAAAGGAGCGGAATGAGATAAAAAGGGCAGCTTAAGGAGGTGATGGAAGAAAATGGACGAAGAAAGCTGGCTGGAACTCCTGGATTTGTACACGGAAATGTTGGAGAAGCAGAATGAAATCATTTTCCGAATGGAGAAGATAATTGCCAGACAGACACAGGATTTGCAACTGATTAAAAATGACAGGGAATTCTCTGATCCGAAGCTTGAACAGGATATAGCCATCATGGAAGAAGTCAGGAAAGATTATGAGGGTTACTTGAAAGTATAATCTAAGAGCCGGAAGGTTCTTTTTTAATGGAAATGGAGGGTTTAAATGATTGAGTTAAAGACAAAGGGAACAATCATTCTTTCGATTCTCTTTAATGCATTGGGAGTCCTCGCAATACCGTGGATATCCCTTTTGGTGCTTAACCTGATTGATTATAAAACAGGATTTGACGCTGCACCGTATCGGGCTGAAAAAGGTGATGCACAGCCGGTTAAAAGCTATAAAAGCATGGCAGGTATCCGGAAGAAACTTCATATGCACCTTCTGATCATCGTAGGGTATGTCATAGATCTGTTAGTGAGCCAGTCACTGCAGCAGATAGGGTTTGTTATACCGTTTCAAATATTTGCTATCACAATTGCTTGCTGGCTCTGTTTCAACGAGATCATATCGATTGTAGAGAATATGGCGGATGCAGGAGATTCCATTCCGCCTTTTTTGATGCCGGTCTTAAAGAGAATTAGAAAACAAATTAATAAAATCGGAGAAAAAGAAAACTCCGGGGAAAGTGAGGAAGAATTATGACGAAAAAACATGATGTAAGGATTGATACAAAACTTTTGCATCCCCAGTTAGAACATAAGCTAAATCTTCTTTTGAAGAAATGCGCAGCGAAAGGGATTTATCTTATCATTACAGAGGGATTCCGGACAGTTGCCAGACAGGAGGAATTATATGCGCAGGGAAGGACAAAGCCGGGAAAAATCGTGACGAATGCCAGAGGTACTTCCTACAGCTCGCAGCATATGTGGGGAGTTGCATTTGATATTGCAATTAACGACAGTAAGCATACTTATGATTATGCTCTGATCAAAAAAGTGGCAGAGATTGCAAAAGCGAAAGGCGTCGGCTTAGGCTGGGGCGGTGATTGGAAATCGTTTCCGGACACTCCGCATTTTTATTTAAAGCGCTGGGGAAGCACCGCCTCCAAGTTGAAAGCACAGTATGGAACACCGGACAGATTTAAAAAGACATGGACGAAAAAGGTCACAAGACGACAGGGATTGAAACTGTGGAAAAGCGCAGCAAAAACAGGGAGTTATTTTACGATACCGTGTGGTGCAAAGGTGCGGATACTATTTTTCAAACTGTGGTATGCAAAAGCAGAGTATAACGGGAAAGTCGGATATATAAATAAGAAGTATATTCAATAAAATTTTGTGAATATTGATTTATCAGGGATTTCTTGATATTATGATTTTGTTGTCCAACCGATACCTGGCAACGGGAGGAGGTGTTCGGCTTGGAAGTAGTACTCTCTTTTCAAAAATCATAACCATATACATCATAGGTGCGCCAGCTCTTCCGTGCCTATGTCGGTTAAGGTGCCGATTACCTTACGGTCCTTCATCGAGTATCTCTGTGAGAGATAACGC
>CADBMH010000060.1 GCA_902795705.1 uncultured Lachnospiraceae bacterium
ATATTTACCCGAAAAACCGCATAAAACCACAAAGTGATTGAAATTCCAGTGAATGATGCACGGAAACGTGCCCTGCTCTTTCAGCTTTTCAGGCTCGTAGCGATAACCCTTTGCCGTAAATCCATAGCTCCTTGCGGCTTTTAATATATTCTTTGCATTGGAACCATCTCTTGACACGCCGCAGTCCACACGAACCTGCTCTAGCGGTACCCATTTGTTGTAGTAAGCAAGCACCATCGTAAGGGATGCTGCCCCACATTCCAGGGCTTCCATCTGCATAACCACTGGAACCTTTGTATGCCCCTTTGTAATCGGTTTCACTTGTTTTTTCATATTCCCTCCGTCAGTTGAACAACAGCTTCATAAGCTGTGTTGTCTTATAGGTGATCTCCACAGTGTAGGTTCCGTCCGCAAGAGTGGTATCTGCAGTAACGAAGATATGTCCGTTTTCGTCAGTACCAATACTGCTTACTGTCGATGTGGCGCTGCCTGCTTTCACAGCAAGCCCCGGTTCCACATTTTCAGCCTGTGCATCATCTTCGAAACCGATCTGCATTCTTCCGTTTTCCACCACTGCCGTACCTGTGACAGAACTGTTGATGTAAGTCGTACATCCCCAGAAAAGGCCACCGGCTATCAGCAGAACGACCGCAATAAGCACTGCCCAGACTCCCGTATCGGTAACTTTCAGATAATCATTCAACTCCTCCGGAGAGGACAATCGGTCCATGACCTGTTTTCTAAAAAGCTGTTTTTCCATGTCATCCTCCTAATCAAAATGATGAATCGCCGCCATGCCTATGCCCGGAACTCCGAAGACCAATGACACATCAAAGAAGTCCCGTATCCCCTCCGGGCTGGTGTGAAATGCACCTGTTTCCTCCCGGCGTTTTATCATGGAAAACATAAGATCTGAAGCTTCCTCATGAAGCCCAGGGCGAAGCAGGACATCTGCGGCATATTTTAAAAATAATACCGTAAGCGCATTTCCATGATACAGATTGTCATTATATTGTAATGAGCTTTCCTTTGTAATGCTTTTTACAGCAAATTCAGCTGTTTTTCCTGCGTAATCCGTCACACTTGCAGCAGCGCATGCCATAATCCCTATCCATGACGAATATTTGGAACATTTGCACAGCCACTTGAAAACTCCGTTTTTTTCAGCCCAACCGTTTATTTTGTAATCATAGCGATCACTTACTTTTGTAAACATCTCATCTGACAGATTCCTGTATTTCTCAGCCTGTGTGCTTTTGTATGAAAGTGCAAAAGCTGCTCCCAAAGTCGCCATCGTCATCACATCACCTTTCTCTGTACAGGAATAAGCAGCAAGCCTTTCCGCACTGTTTCCTATGATCTCTCTCTTCTTTTGATGTCCACTCCGGCTCATGCCAAGTACAAGGATAAGCTCCGCAAGATCTTTTGTCTTACTGTCACTGCCTATCAGATAAAGGCCTTTCTCCTCGATCAGACTTAAAAGTGCGGCAAATGTGTCCTCCGCCCCCTCATAATCTGCTACTGACATCTCATCCAGACTCATGATCAGAGCTGCCGCACCACCATAAAGATTCAGAGGCACTGACGCCCGAAGATATCGTTCGTCCTCCTGCATCCAGTCTTTGATCTGTCTTTTTATGACCGTAAGGGAATTTTGAATGAGTTCCTCATGTACATGGAATCCCCTGTTTTTCGCTGCAGCCAGAAATCTTCCCACATCAGCTGCATAGACCGTGGGATTGCAGGCTTCCCTTAATTGCAGCCCGGGCGTGACAGGAAGAAATAAAAACTCCCCATTCGGCCCCCTTATGCGACAGCGATAGATTTCTTTCACAATCCCCTCGATCAGTTCTCTTTCTTTTTTTCTTAATAACTGCTTATCTCCCGCATGCTGTATCCTGAAATCCTGTGATGATTTCGGAACAGCAGTCATCACCTGCCGAAACGATTCATTGATGAGATCAGTTTCAAAAATCTTATCCTCTCCTGAAAGTTGAAACAGATCCTCAAAGGTCTTTTCTCTTGCGCTCTTCTCCATAAATCTGCTTTCGATCAATTCATGAAGGGAGCCGCCGCAAAGATCCAATCCATCAATCGTGGAACAATAATATGGAATATCCCCTTCTAAGAGACATTTTTCCTCATAAGATACAATATTTTCATTTACGTCAGTATTTCCATATTCAAACGGCACACGCAGGCGCCTGAGAACCTGCCTCTGTCTGGCTCTGTCCGCCAACGCATCCGGCATCCATAAAAATTCCCTCATGCGGTTATAATACTCTGAATTTCTAAGAAGGATACGAAGTTCACATGCCTCTGCGGATAAAAACAGTTCTTTGATACGATCCCTGCTTTCCAGAACGCGGTCATAACCCTGTTTAAATCCCTCCAAAAAGTAGTTTTCAGATCCCTTGATCGTAAAGTGCTTTCCCGCATATTCCGGAAGATAACCCTCATCAAAACCCTTTGCCTGATACAAAGGAGAGACGATTCCAATCCCATGAATATAATGGGGCAGCACACCTGCACGCATCACAGTTCTGCCGATATCCTTCCTGACGCCCTTTTTCTTCCTTACGCCATTTCTTGCATAGCCGCGTTGCTCAGGTTTGAACATAGTCTCAAGGTCAATGGCACATGGCTTTGTGCCACACGGAATAATATTTTCAAAGTGCATATCCACCGCCCCGATCCCATGGAACAGAGCTAAAAGCTTCCCGAAATTCCTATAATATAACGGCAGTTCTTCCATACTGGCCACCGTCTCTGACTTCAGTTCTGACGCAAATCCACAGCCATCACCTGTGACACAGTCCGCTGCAATCGTGCAATCGAAAAAGTATTCGGTGATAAGCGTATGATACAGAACATCAAGTTTACAGTCATGCGGCTTATAATAGAAATTTCCGACATTCGTAAATACTCCCATGACCGCACGGCCATGACGGTGTAAATCTCCTTCTCCGCCGAAAAGTCTGACGATATGAGTGATCTTTCTTCCTTCAAAAAACCGGCTTTCTATCCTGCTCTTTTCCACAAGAAAATGTTGGAAAAACTCTACCTGGCTTTCAATAAAATTTCCCCGCATGACATCCGCATATTCAGAGATGATCGGATAGTTATCATAATAGTATTCCCCTGTACTGCCGAAAATCCTTTTGGTACTATCCATCGCACGAAAAACCACATTCTGATCCGCATTTGTAGGATCTGCCGCTCCTATGGGATCAATCATCCGCATTTGCTTTAAGAGGATTTTCCCTGTCGAGCGCATGTACAGAGGTACCATACGTTTTTTATACGCCCTTCTCATATCCCTGAAACATTCATCCGATAAAAATGGACGTATTTCTGGAACTTTTACAATCACCTCACGAACAGCCCGCTCCCCCTCTTTGTCTAAAAAGCTAAGCGGCTCACTATTCGATATGTATTCATAAAACTCCTGCTGATTCATTCAAAAGATCACCTTTCGTGCTAATGACAAGCAGTAACACTGCTTCATGAGTCTTGCTTCCGGCAAATTTCCTAACATTATTCAATCGTCAGAATATCGGAAAATCCGGTGACTTCAAAGATTTCCTTCACCTCATCCGATACATTTTTCACAACCATACTTCCCTGCTTGTTCATGATCTTCTGCGCAGAAAGAAGTACACGCAGGCCTGCTGATGAAATGTATTCAAGACTGCCAAAATCAAAGGTAAGATTCTCTACACCCCCTACGTTCTCTTTCACCTCTTTCTCAAGGTCAGAAGCCGTAGTGGTATCAAGCCTTCCTGTAAGTACCATATTAAGATTTTTTCCTTCTGTCTTTTTTTCAATGTTTAACATAATAATCTCCTTTCACTTTAACCCTAAGGCAAAATAATTTTGTTTATATCCTTCCTAAATTTCCTCTTTTATGACACTAAAAAACACTAAGAAATCTAATATTTTTTGTCTAAAACGCCCGAAAACACTTGGTTTTGTGCCGTTTTCCTGTTATAATAAGTTTTGGTGTAATATATCACTAAAGAATGCACTAAACAGGAGTTGTCAGATGCTTGATAAAAAACATGTTGTTAATGTACCTAAAGGTGCTATCGTTAGGAGCAACCGCATTGTACTTTGGACGATTGAAAAACGTTACTCAAAAACGAAGCAGTATAACAATGACGCCCGTCGCCAGATAGGCAAAACATTGGAGACTGACCGCACCAAGATGTATCCAAACGACAATTATAAAGAACTGTTTCCGGATGGATACAACGAGTGTCTTGGAACCAAACCAAGTCCTTCATGGCAATCAATCGGTCTCTATACTGTTCTGAAAGCCATCGCCGAGAGACTTCCTTTGTATGATTGCCTCTATCAGGCTTTTGGCAAGCAGGATACGGATCTTATACTTGATTACGCCATGTACTCCATAGCATATGAATCATCGGTCTCTCAACACTTTGAAAAGGAGATGGCTGAAAGAGCTTTGTTCTCAGAAAAGCTTCGAAGCGATTCGTATTTATCCGGCTTTTTCAAGAACAATCTTGCACAAGAGAAGATCGATCAGTTTCTGGATCTATGGGCA
>CADBMH010000061.1 GCA_902795705.1 uncultured Lachnospiraceae bacterium
AGTGTGGCGGGGATCGCAATCTCTGTACCGTGCATGATTGGCAGAGACGGTATTCTCGCTGTGAAGGAGATGCCGTTGACTGAGGAAGAGCAGGCGGCGTTCTGGAAGTCTGCGGATATTCTGAAGGAAATCGTGGGAAATGTTGGGTTCCACTGAGAATGCCAACGGCAAAATGCACTGGAAACAGATAAGGGGGAATATATGACCCAATATTCTAATTGGTCTTATACGATGGAGCTTAATCTGCAAAGGTATTTTTATGAAGAATAGGAGGCTGCGGTGCCATTTCGGGATTCCATGCCACCCAGTCTCCGATGGTTGCCAAGTGCATCACATCGGAAAGGCTGGGAAGTATTGCATTAGGACATGAGTGTGTGGATGTCGTAGGAGAGTATGCCTGACGGATTCCATAGAGGAGGAAGACAATGTTAGATTCTATTGTAAAGAATCCCATGGTCCTGCAGGTCTCCCTGATCATTCTGATCCTTGTTGTGATGTGGGTGGTCGTAAGGGTGAACCGCAGGGTATTCCGGGAATTTCAGAAAAAGCAGGGCGGTCTGCATCGTGATACGGAAGGATAGGACATAATAAAAAGTACCGGGGCGATAGCTGTGAGTTAGAGATTGCTGACAGGGTGGATGAAAAGATGGCACATGTAAAAAGGAGCCAGGAAGTATGGGGATTTGGTGTAATGAATATTTTGGTAGTAGACAGTGACCGTGCGGATAGGAAAAAGTTGGTCAAAATGCTAAAGAAACTAAAAAAAGGTTCGGGGATATTTGCAGCAGAAGATGATGACGTATCAAATGCGGACAGAAAAGGAGGAATACGGTGTGATCTTATATGTGAATGCCTGTGTGCGTAAAGAATCCAGAACAGATGAGTTAGCAAGGTTCCTGCTGCAGAAACTTGGTGGGGATTATGTGGAAGTGAAACTTTCGGGGCTTGACATGGAGCCGCTTTCGGAGGAACATCTCAGAATAAGAACGGAACTGATAGAGAAAAAAATGTTCTCTGATTCGATGTTTGATCTGGCCAGACAGTTTGGGCAGGCAGAGGTGATTGTCATGGCGGCACCGTTCTGGGATTTTTCCTTTCCAGCCATATTGAAAATATATCTGGAAAATATCTATGTGACCGGGCTTGTGTCAGAATATGGGGAGGATGGGACACCACGGGGGCTGTGCCAGGCGAAAAAACTATATTATGTGACAACGGCAGGCGGACCGTATGTTCCGGATTTTGGTTATGAATATATCCGCACATTAGCAGAGAACTGCTTCGGGATTCCGGAAACGGAGCTGATAAAAGCAGAGATGTTAGATGTAGAGGGGGCTGATGTCAGAAAAATCGTGGAGCAGGAAAAAAAGAGGATTCTGGAAGACATGAAAATGCACAGATCACGGAATGCATCATATAAAAAGATCAGATGAACCATATCCTGTTCCGTAAAAAGATCCGTTCTCTTCCTGCCGGTATCCCGGACTTTATACTTTGCATGCTCCGCTTCCATTTCCATCCCATCGTGAAATCCCATCATATAGACTGCTTCCTCTTAGCTTTTCTTTCAAGATTCCGAACAGCGCATGGTACTCCGCCCTGCTCTTTAAATAGTCCTCATTTTTCCACAAGAACTTCTGGAATGCCTGCTCCATCCTTCCATGGATCATTTTCTTTACTGTTTCTTTCATTTGCATCATCTCCTGTCAGATAAAATATGTTCTGGTCGTCACTTCTATTATTCTTTTTTCCTGGAAAAATGCAAAAACCATTGCAAAAGTCATAGGACTTTTGTTACAATATAAATGATTATTGCCAAAAGAAACTTAAGCACATGGAGACTTTCGTTCGGGAAGCCGGGACACCCGGCATTCCCACATGGACTGCGGAATACAGGATATTGGAGGGACATTAGAAAGGAGGCAGGTTTCAGGTTAATGGCAAAAGGATATCGAAGGTTGTTTTTTATAAGCATAATGACCTTGGGGCTTTGGTTGCTTACCGGCTGCACAGCCAAGAATGATGCAGCAGACGAAGCGGTAATCACTTCCCTGGAGCAGCTTGGTGAACCGGGACGAAGAATTGGTGCGGTAGATAGCACAGATGACGATAAGCTGATAGCTGAGAAATTGCCGCAGGCAAAGGTCGAATATCATAAAGATGCTATGAATGGGTACACGGAGGTCAGCCAGGGAAAACTGGATGCCTTTGTTTACGGTAAAACTGCCATGGAAACAGCCATCCGGAATGGTATGTCGGGAGTGCGGCTTTTGGATGAAACATTGGGAGAAAGCTATACTATGGCGGCAGCCATTGCCCCAAATTCAAAGATTCCCGATTTGGAGAATAAAGTCAATGCTTTTTTGGATGAGATAAAGGAAAATGGAACGCTGGATAAAATGATTGGCCGCTGGCTCGTAAAGCGGGATGAGACCATGCCTGAGATTTCTGTTCCCGAAAGCTCTGATTTGCATCTGGTGGTGGGTACCTCTGGCGTATACGAGCCTTATACCTACTATGCCGGCACAGAGCTGAACGGTTACGATATTGAGCTTGCCTATCGCTTTGCCGCATGGCTGGGCGCGACAATAGAGTTCAAGGTCTATGACTATGGTGGAATTGTTGCGGCAGCTCAGGGCGGTGATGTGGACTGTATTTTTGCGGCATTATTTATTACGCCTGAAAGGGAGGAAGCAATTCGTTTCTCCCAGCCGACCTATGTAGAAGAGATTGCCGTCATGGTCCGGGATTCTGAAAATGCATCTAAATCCGTAGGAGAAGGCGACCTTGGCATTTCCGATTACAACGGCGAGCGCATCCGTGACAGCTTCAACAAGACCTTTATCCGCGAGGAGCGCTGGAAGCTGTTTGGTGAGGGAGTCGGGACGACGATGCTCATCACCGTGCTTAGTATCCTGTCCGGTACGCTGCTTGGCTTTTGCGTGTTCATGCTGTGCCGGAACGGAAACCCCGTGGCGAACCTCGTCACCCGATTCTGCCTGTGGCTGGTGCAGGGTATGCCGGTGGTCGTTCTTTTGATGATCCTTTATTATATCATCTTCGGCTCGGTCTCCATTAGCGGCATTGCGGTAGCGGTGATCGGATTCACGCTTACCTTTGGCGCATCGGTGTTCGGCCTTTTGAAGATGGGCGTGGGCGCAATCGACAAGGGGCAGTATGAAGCCGCCTGTGCACTGGGGTATTCTGACTGCAGGACATTCTTTAGGATCATCCTTCCCCAGGCACTGCCGCATGTGCTGTCTGCCTATCAGGGAGAGATTGTGGGACTGATCAAGGCGACCGCCATCGTCGGCTATATTGCCGTACAGGATCTGACCAAGATGGGCGATATCGTGCGCAGCCGGACCTACGAAGCATTTTTTCCGCTGATTGCCATAACGGTTATTTACTTTGTATTAGAGGGTCTGATCGGGTTCCTCGTCAGCAGGATCGGTGTCAATATAAATCCGAAGCGGCGGGGGCCTGCAGATATTTTAAAGAGGGTGAAGACCGATGATTAGAATAGAGGACGGAATCTTGTGCATCGGTATTGATGAGCGGGGATTTCTGCATACAGGAGATCTGGGCTATCTGGATGAGGAGGGGGATCTGCACCTTACAGGCCGGGCCAAGGAACTTATCATCCGGGGTGGCGAGAACATCATGCCCAATGAAGTGGCAGAGATTATTTCCGGATACGCCGGCATTGCGGATGTCAAGGTGGTCGGCATACCTGATGACTTCTTCGGGGAAAGCGTCTGTGCCTGTGTCTGCATGAAGGATGGTTTTGTCTTTGATGAGGAGGATATGAAACAATTTCTGGGAAACCGCCTTGCGAAGTACAAGATCCCGACCGTGTTTATCTTGTATGACGAGTTGCCTTCGTTGTCCAATGGAAAGGTGGACATGGTCGGTCTGAGAAGGGATGCGATTGCAAAGAGTATCCGCAAATAGTCCTGAGGAAACGCTTTTATCGTTAGGAATCTGTCATAATTCACTTTCCGATTTTGCGAGCTGCAACGCACCTTTGGTGCTATGAATTTAAGGCACTGCAGCTCGCAAAATCGAGAAAGTTATTAATAACAGGCTTCTTATGATGTTTTATTTTATCTTAATCTTCTTCACATTTGACCAGGAAGAGCAAGTGGTCTTTCCGTCCTTCTTCAGATAGGTACGGATGCGTACATAGTAGGTTTTCTTTTTCGTAAGCTTCTTAATGGTCTTTGATGTCTTCTTCGCAGATACCTTTACCGTTTTGGTCTTCTTTGCGGTAAATTTTTTGCTGGTAGAATATGCGATTTCGTAACCGGTGAAGGTTCCCTTTGCCTTTTTCCAGGTAACTGTCAGTCTCCTGCTGCCGGCTTTCAGCTTTTTGATCACCGGAGCAGTCAGCTTCACAGGGGCAGCCGCTGTCGGCGAAACTGCCGGTGCAGCAGTTGCAGAAGGAGCTGCAGACTCTTCCGGTACAGCAGAAGGAGCGGCGGTCTCTGCCGGTGCAGCGGTCTCTGCCGGTGCAGCAGTCTCTTCCGGCTCTTTTATGATCGTGATGTCGCCCCTTGCTGTGCCGTAGCGTTCTGCTGTCAGTTTGCCGTCCAGAGCATTTACAATGAAATCGGATACGATCTCATCGACAGGATAACCTGTGTCAAAAGAGGAGGATGCCGCTTTCAGGGCGTAGTAGGTATCTCCTCCTGCTGCATTAAAGTCATTGGTGATCACTGCATAGGTCGCATTTGCATCGAACGGTTTGCCATTAATGCTCTCGATGGTCACACGCCGGATGCTGGCAGGCTTGTAATATGTAGAATCAGGATACAGCTCGCCCTGATCATATTCCTTTGTCGTATCGATCGTGAACTTGATTCCGTTTGTCTGTGGGAAACCACCCGATGCGGCAGGAGTGGAAAAGGTAGATGCTTCTAAGACCTCTAACAATTCCTGTCCTGATACATAAACCACACAAAGTGTATTCCCGAACGGAAGGATCGTATTGATATCCTTTTTTGTGACAGGACCCGGTACCAGACCGGCTCTGAGTCCGCCACCGTTGAAGATTGCAACCACATTGTCCTCCGGTGTGGTAAGGGATGTTGTGCTTTTGCCAACTTCCCAGCGCATGGCATCCGTCACAAGGTCTCCGGTATTGGTTTCGTAGCAGCGGTTCTCTGTCTTTTCTGATGCGAAGGTTACTTCGCTCGTTGCGATTTCAGCACCATATTCCGCATCTACCCGGTCTGTGATCTCTTTCGCTGCCGCTTCTGTTTCTGCATCCTTTTCCAGTCCCTCTGTATCTACAAGATAATGTTCGCTGATTTTTTTGGTGGAATCATCAATGACCACAACCCCGATATTATCAAATTTGGTACCGGTGGACTGGATCGGCTCCCCATTCGGACCTTCCGTCATCACATCATGGGAATGGCCGTCGAGGATCATATCAATTCCTTCTGTATGCTGATACATATCACAGGAACGATGCCCGTCCCCTTTGGACTCTTCATCCATGCCAAGATGTGCCAGCGCAATGACAATATCTGCCTTCTGTTCTTTCAGCTTTTCGACTTCCTGATTTGCGCAATCGTATAGCTCGGTCTTACCGGATGAATTGCTTAAAAATGTCAACCCCTGGATCAAAGCCGGGTTTGTCTTCGTCTGTGTCTCGGGTGTCTCCATTCCGAAGATTCCGATTTTTGTACCACCCTTCGTTTCATAAAGTGTCTCACCCTGAAATACATTTTTTCCGTTTTCCAGGACATCTGCACACAATACTCCGAACTTTGCCTGCGTCATATTTTCTTTCAGTTGAGCGATTCCGTAATCCAATTCGTGATTGCCGATAGTCGCATACTCATAGCCAGAGACATTCATCATCTGAATCGCGGCTGCTCCCTTTGAGGTACTGACATTAGGACTTCCCTGGGAATAATCCCCTGCATCCATCGTAATGACCTCAGCTCCTGCAGCTTCAAAATCATCCTCTAACTCAGCAATCCAGGCATACCCCTCAATGGCACCGTGTACATCATTAGAATGAAGGATTACGGTCTTTCCTGCGTACTGGTCTTTGGAACCATCAAAAATCTGCTCGTGTGTCTTTATGGTGTGAGGAAATTCCTCGCCTACATCATTCGCAAATGTCGCCAGAGGCGAGTGTAATGATACCCCCGCTGCCAGAGCAAATGTAAGCCCTAATGCTGTCAGTTTTCGTTTGTTCATGTTCTTCTCCTTTCTACATCTTTCTGCATAACTTTTTTATCGTTTAGAGTATATCACATTTATTTTATGAAATCTAATCTCTTCTTTACACTTCCGATTGCTCTTTCCGGACATACCAGTCTGCAAAGGTGGCATCCTACGCATTTGCTTCCGTCAAGCACCGGTTTCCGGTCATCGCACCATTTTACCGCACTGTGTTCGCCGTCCCTGCAGGAAAGGTTCTGACGCAGGCTTTTTCACAAGCGGCATCGCAGTCCGTGCAAGGATTCTTTTCCGGCAGCCGTATCCGGTAATCAGGTTGGAGAGAAAAATTTAAGAAAAAAATTTATACCCCTCTTTTGGTAGTGCTGTGGTAGTATTCGGTGTGGTATAATGCTTAAGCGTAAAAAACTTGCGCTTACTATATAATAAAAAATACATGTGCCTGTTTCCGGCGCAAATATAATATAAAGGAGAACAAGATTTTAATGATGAAGCAGTTAAAAAAGTTGGAAAAATATAGTGCATTTTTGGGAATGATATTTGCCGTAGCTGCCGCACTTATCACATATGTGATGGTTTTTGTAGTATACGCCGACGAACTGGTACACAGCAGGCGTATCGGAGCTGAGGGTGCCGGCTTTCATCTTCACTATGCTCAGCAAACTGCTGGATTTGGGGATGATATATTTCTTCTACCAGTATATGAAAAGGACACTTGGATTTAAAGGGAAGCTTGTTGATGTAGCGGAAAAGCTGTTCCCGGTTCTACTGATATTTGAAAGTATAGTGATCCTGTCCAATATTTTTTATCCATTGACATTTTTCATTGATGATGCCGGACACTATCAGGCTGCATCTGCATCGGCACTGGAGGATATCTTTCTTGCCGTTGCATCCGTGATTACTGCAATTCTGATCATCCGCAGCGAGAATCCAAAAGGTCAGAAGATGGCCGGGTTGACATTTATCTGTCTTCCGCTGATCAACTATGCGACAGTCGGGGGTGAGTTTGGCAACGCATCCCAGTACGGAATGATACTTGTGTCTCTGATCATCATGTACTCCATCATATTCAGCAACAAGAGCAGCAAGCTGGCAGCAACCCAGTCGGAACTTAATATGGCAACGGAGATACAGGCAGCCATGCTTCCGTCTATCTTTCCGGCTTTTCCTCAGAGAGAGGAGTTCGATCTGTATGCCAGTATGGATCCCGCGAAGGAAGTCGGTGGTGATTTCTATGATTTCTTTATGATTGATGATGATCATCTCGGTGTAGTGATTGCAGATGTGAGCGGTAAGGGTGTGCCTGCGGCACTATTCATGATGATATCCAAGACGATCGTGCAGAATTTTGCCATGATGGGGATAAGTGCGTCGGAAGTTTTGACAAGGGCAAATGAGTCCCTGTGTGCCCAGAACAAGATGGAGATGTTCGTCACGACTTGGATAGGTATCCTTGAACTATCAACAGGAAAAATGAACTGTGCAAGTGCAGGACATGAGTTTCCGGCGCTCTATCACGAAGGGAAATATGAACTTGTTCAAGGATAAGCACGGATTTGTGCTCGGCGGTATGGAGGGAACCAGGTACAGAGACTACGAGATACAGTTTGAGGCAGGTGACAAGATTTTTGTATACACCGATGGCGTACCGGAGGCGACCGATGCGAATAAAGAACTTTTCGGTACCGACAGGATGATCGATGCGCTGAACATGAAGCCTCAGGCAGATCCGAAAGAAACGCTTAAGACAGTACGGGCTTCAGTAGATGAGGTTGTGGGCAATGCAGAGCAGTTCGATGACCTGACGATGGTCTGCGTAGAGTACAGGGGAAGTGCTTAATCTGACATTTATCCGAGAAGTGCCATCAATATTTCGCACAAGATAAAAATCCCTTTTGCCTTGTATGTGCAGGACTTTTGGGGTATAATATGCAAAGAAAGAAACGACCGTGCTGCATGTTTGGGAATGGAGGCAGGAAAGTATGG